>JBIIQU010000237.1:0-2966 GCA_044341905.1 Vulcanococcus sp.
TGCAGCGGGCTGGGCCCTCGCTACGGGGCGATGGGACTTCCCACCAGGGTTGGGGGGATAGGGCTGGCTTCTGGAATCGTGTCGAGGCTGAAGCGGTAACCATGCTGGCGCACGGTTTCGATACCACCGCCCTCCCCCAGCCCGGCCTGCTCCAACTTGCGCCGCAGCGTGAGCACCTGGGTGTCCACGGAGCGGGGGCCACCGCTGAAGGGAGGCCAGGCCATGCGCAGCAGCTCGCTGCGGCTGCGCACCATGCCAGGGGGCATCAACAGGGCGCACAGCAGGGCAAACTCCCGCGGGCTGAGTTCCACCGGCTGATCCCGCAGGGTGACCTGGCGGAGCAGCAAATGCACCTCCAGCGGCCCAACGCACACCCGCTCCTGCAGACCGCTGGCGCTGCGGCGCAACAGCGAACGGCAGCGGGCCGCCAGTTCCTCCAGGCCGAAGGGTTTGCGCAACACGTCGTCGGCGCCGGCATCCAGCAGGGCCACCACCGGCTCCGCCCCGGAGCGGGCGGTGAGCACCATCACCGGACAGCGCAACTGGGCCGCCAGCCGCAGGGCCGAGGTTTCCTCCAGCAGCTCAGCGGCCACCAACAGATCGGGAGCCTGGTCCTCGCAGAGGGTGAGGGCCTCAGTCACGGTGGCCACCGCCGCGGCCAGATGGCCGTCCTGGCGGAGGCGCTGGGCCAAAACTGTGCGCAATGTGGGGTGGGGATCCACCACCAACACGCGCTTCAACGCTGGTTCCGTGGCGCCACCGACAGCGGCACCAGGAATGGGATTGGGGTCTAGTTGCACCCGCTTCTCCGTGCCTGTTCCTACGCTATCCGCATTTCACGGCCCACAGTGGTATCAGGCGATGCCTTGCCAGCTGTCCCCTCCGGTCCCGTCATGACCGCTCTGCAGAACCCAGACGCCATCCGCCACTTCCAGTCGCTGTGCGACGCCTGCCAGTCCCTGGCCAGCCGGTACCACGGGCCAGCTGAGCTGCGCCTGTATGCCGATGGCTATCTGCACGCCCTGCGGCGCACGGCCATCCTGGATCCGATCTCCCAGCGGCGCCTGGAGGAACTCGTGGATCGCTGGATCCTCGACCCCTCCAGCTTCATCGGCCCCGGCGACGACATGAGCACCCTCTACGAGAGCGGGCGCAACTGAACCGGAATCAGGCCAGGGCCACCGCCAGCTTTTCGCGCAGTTCGCCAGAGTTGTACATCTCAATCAGGATGTCCGATCCGCCCATGAATTCCCCGTTCACGTACACCTGGGGGATGGTGGGCCAATCGGAGAATTCCTTGATTCCCTGGCGCACCTCCATGTCGGAGAGCACGTCGAAGGTTTCAAACGGCACCGCCAGGGCGTTGAGGATCTGAACCACGTTGTTGGAGAAGCCGCACTGGGGCATCAGCTTGTTGCCCTTCATGAAGACGAACACGGGGCTGCTGCCCACCAGATCTTCGATGCGTTGCTTGGTGGAGGCGTCCATGACAAAGGGGATGGGAAGGATCAGGAAGGGAGTGACGTTTGCACCGCGAGGGCATGGATGGCCTCACTGGCCAGCTCGCTGCGCAGAGCGCCATACACGAGCTGGTGCTGCTTCACCCGGCTGAGGCCGGAAAACGCGCTGGACACCACCTTCACCTGCAGGTGATCGCCACCGCCGGTGAGGTCTTCCACGTCAACGGTGGCATCGGGGAGGGCCTGGGTGATAGCAGACCTCACCTGGTCGGGATGGACCATGGCCAGTGGCGATCGAACGGGTTGGGAATCTAGGGGGCGTACTCCTGGGCTGAGGGCTCAGCTGCCAGGGGTTGCGGCTGAGCCCGCGTAGGGCGTGCTCACAAAGCCCAGCTCCAGCAGGTTCTGGTAGGCCTTCTGCCCAAGAGCGCTGGCCGGGGTCATGATCTGAACCACTTCCACCAGCAGCGGCACAGCCACCTCCGGCTGGTTCATGCGCCGCAGCAGGGCCGCCAGGCGGAGATCAACGGTGGCTTGCAGCTCCAGGGCTTCCCGGCCCTTCTGATCCATCTCCCGCGGAATGCGCGCATCCAGACCGCGGAACGAGCCGCTGAGGTTGCGGTAGAAGCGGGTGAGGTTCTGAGCCCCGAGGCGAGCCTGGTCGTAATCCACCTTGGCCTTGGCCAGATTGCCGGCGGCGGCGGCGGCATCTCCCTGGGCCACCTTGGCGTTGATGGCACTGAGGTTGAGGCCAACGGTGCTGGATTCGAGCACCTTCTGGGGCTCGTCCTGGGCCATGGCCGGCAGACATGGGACAAGGGCCGCCAGGGCGGCAAGGCTGAGGGCAGCGAGGGGCCGGCGCACGGCAAGGAGCAGAGAAGTCGAAAAACTCTACGGGCGCTTCAGCGGGCGTCCCACGGCGCGGCGGGCCGCTTCCTCAGCTGATTGGAGGCTGGCCATCAGGGCAGCGTTGAGCACCTTGGCGGCCTCACGGCCCTGGCCCTGCAAGCGCAGGGGCTCGCCAAAGCAGAGGGCGGCCCGACCACCCAGGCGTGGCCGGGCCCTGCCGTAGCCGATCCCCACCGGCACCACCGGGACCGCCACACCCTGCCCCTCAGCCAGGGCGGCCAGACGGCCCAGCCCAGGCATCAAGCGCAGGGGGGTGTCGTCCTGCTGAATGCGGCCCTCCGGAAACACCACCAGTTGCTCGCCCGCCTGCAGCAGCTGCACGGCGAAGCGCAGGGAGGCCGCCGCCGGCTTGCGGGGGTTCACGGGAAAGCAGCCCAGACGATGCAGAAACCAGCCCTGAAGACCAGCCATTTCATCGCTACTCACCATGAAGCGGCAGTCGCGGCCGGTGACTCGGCGACCGGCGGCATGGGGCAGCATCAGCGCATCCCAGCGGGAGCGGTGGGTGGGCGCCAGCAGCACGGGGCCGGTGCGGGGCAGATGCTGCGCGCCCATCACCTCCACACCCCGGCAGAAGTAGCTCCTCAGTGCGACGTC
>JBIIQU010000238.1:0-2953 GCA_044341905.1 Vulcanococcus sp.
TTTGGATCCGGGTCCGTTGGTGAGCATCACGATGCGGTCGGAGAGCAGCACGGCCTCATCCACGTCGTGGGTCACCATCACGGCGGTGAGCTCATGCTCATTGCAGATCTGCATGAGCTTCTCCTGCAGATTGCCCCGCGTCAGTGCATCGAGGGCTCCAAAGGGTTCATCCAGCAGCAGCAACTTGGGCTTGATCGCCAGGGCGCGGGCAATGGCGACCCGCTGGCGCATGCCACCGGACAGCTGCAGGGGTGGTTTGTGTGCAGCGTGGGCCAAGCCCACCATGGTGATGTGGTCCTCCACTACGGCCTCGCGCTCGGCTTTGGAGAGGTCGGGCATCACCTCATCCACCGCCAGGGCGATGTTCTCGCGCACCGTGAGCCAGGGCAGCAGCGAGTAGTTCTGGAACACCACCATCTTGTCCGGCCCGGGCCGCTTGATGGTTTCGCCCTCCAGCAGCACGGTGCCACCGCTGGGGAGATCCAACCCGGCGATCATGTTCAGCAGGGTGCTCTTGCCGCAACCGGAGTGGCCGATCAGCGAGATGAATTCGCCCTTGCGGATGTCCAGGTCGATCCCTTTGAGTGCCAGGTAATGGCCGCCTCCATCGAGGCGAAAATCCTTGGCAACATCCTGAACGGTTACGAGTGTCGTCATGGCTTGCGGTGACGGAGTTGGTGGGGATGACGGAGCCGGGTCACGTCTGTGATCGGGATGTGTTTCAGCGCCCAGAAGCGATGCGCGTTTGCAGCCAGGCCATCAGGCGATCCAGAATCAGGCCGATGGCGCCAATCCAAATCACGCCAAGCACGATTTCTGACACGTAGCCGTTCTGGTTGGCATCCCAGATGAAGTAGCCGATACCGGGAGTGCCGGGCATCACGATCTCCGCAGCGATGATGGCCAACCAGGCCAGGCCAATGGAGATGCGCAGACCTGTGAAGATGTAGGGAAGGGTGGAGGGGATCAGAATCTTCGTGAAGAACCGCCGATTCGACATTTGCAGCACCAGGGCCACGTTGCGGTAGTCCTGCGGGATCTGGCGTACCCCCTCGGCTGTGTTGATCAAGATGGGCCAGATGGAGGTGATGAAGATCACAAAGATCGCCGCAGGCTGGTTCTGCTGGAACATCACCAGGGCGATGGGGACCCAGGCCAGCGGGGCCACCATGCGCAGGAACTGGAACAGGGGATCAAAGGCACGGTTGAGGCCTTTATTCAGCCCCACGGCGATGCCAATTCCGATGCCGATCACGGCAGCGAGCGAATAGCCGATGGCCACGCGTGACAGGCTACTCATCGTGTGCAGAAACAGGCCCTTGTCCAAGCCACCGTTGTCAAAGAACGGATAGAGGAGCAACTCGCGGGTCCGTTCGTCGGTCCAGAGGCTGAGGGGCCCCTCCAACTTGGTGAGCCCCAGGCTGGAGCTGAGCTGCCAGAACAGTAGGAAGCCACCGATGCCGAAGATGGGGGGAAGGATGGCCTTGCGGTTTTGCTTCCACCAGTTGGCCGGGTTGATCTTGGAGCTGGGAACTGGGGTCATGGCTGTGAATGATGGGGGGATTGGATGGAGATTGGGGGTACCGCTCTGGTGCTGAATCAGCGCTTGATCTTCAGGCTGTTCAGGTAGGCCTGAGGGTTGCTGGGGTCGTACACGGTGCCGTCGAAGAACACCTCCTTGCCCCGGCTGGTGCTTGTGGGGATGTCCTTGGCCGGCAGCCCCAGTTCCCTGGCCGCTTTCAGCCAGAGATCGTCGCGGGTGACCCTGTTATTGATGGCTACAGCTTCTTGGATTGTGTCCACGGTGCCTGGATAGAACTGCCAACGCAGGGATTCCACCAGGAACCAGAGGGTGAGGCTCTTGTAGGGATACGAGATCACCCCACGGTCACTGCTCCAGTAGAGCGGCCCTAAGGCGGGATTGTTCTCCGGTGTTGCCTTGGCACCGATGGTGTACTGCCCTTTCAGCGACTGCTCCAGGATCGGTTTCGGAACGTTGAACCACTTGCGGGAGCTGAGCATCCTGGCCGCTTCCGCTTTGTTCTCCGGTTTGTCCAGCCATCTCTGGGCTTCGATCAAACCCTTGAGCAGGGCCACAGCAGCCTTGGGGTGCTTGTTCACCCAGTCGGTACGGATGGCCAGGTATTCCTCTGGATGCACTTTCCAGATCTGGGCTGTGGTGGTGGCCAGGTAGCCCGCATCGGCCTTGCTGATGCGGGATGGCCAGGGATCGCCGGTGGAAAAGGCTTCCATCGTGCCGTTCTTCATGCCCTGCAGGGTCTCCGGAGCGGGAACGGTCAGCAGCTCCACGTCCTTGTCGGGATGCACACCACCGGCGGCCAGCCAATAGCGGATCCAGAAGTCCTGGTTGGCCTTTGGAAAGGTGTAGGCGGCGCGGAACTTGCGCCCCTCTTTCTGGCTGAACTTCTGGAAGAACCCCGGCGATGATTGGCGCAGATCAACACTGAGATTGCCATCCTTCACGGAGTTGGCCGCTGCGATGCCGTTGCCCTGGCTCATCAGCATGGCCAGGACCACCATCGGCACCTTCTTGCCGTTGGTGAGCGCACCTTCGCTGATCATCTGGGGCATGGGCAGTTGCCATTGCCCGCCATCGATGCCCCCACCGCTGGAGCCCAGCACCACGTTGTCGCGCGCTGTGGACCAGCTGGATTGCTTGGCGAGGTTCACATCCAGGCCATGCTTGGCAAAGAAGCCTTTCTCCACACCCACAACCAAGGGTGCAGATTCCAGGATCGGTACAAAACCCAGGGTGATGCTGCCTGTTTCCAACTTGGCCCGAGCCTGGGGATCCACTTGGATCGCCGCCCCACGGTTGAGGCCCCTTTGGCTGGGGGGGGTGCCCAGGCAGCCGCTGAGCAGGAAGGAAGTGCTGATGGCTCCGCCCAGCAGAGCCAGCAGTCGACGTCGTTGGGCCATGGCGATGTTGGTT
>JBIIQU010000239.1:0-2938 GCA_044341905.1 Vulcanococcus sp.
CCGTGCACATTCAGATATGTCTCCTGCTGGCCGGCAAAGGAGGCATCGGGTAGATCTTCTGCCGTGGCACTGGAGCGCACTGCCACGGCGATGTCACCCCTGCCGCTCTCTGCGGCCAGCTGCCGGTAGGCCGTCAAGATGGCGCGCTCGAGCTCGGCCGGCAGCGGCGTGGCCAGCAGCAGGGAACGAGCAGCGGCCCCGGCCGCCTGCAGGGCCGCCAGATTGCTGCCATCCAGGCCATAGAGGATGGCGTGGAGCTGGGGGGCGAGGTTGCCAGCCGCGATGAAGCGTCGGTAGGCCGCTGCCGTGGTGGCAAAGCCGCCGGGAACCCTCACCCCCTCCGCTGATAGTTCGCGGATCATCTCCCCAAGGGAGGCATTCTTGCCACCCACCTCGGCAATGGCCTCGATTCCCACCTGCGCCAAGGGAACCACCAGCCGCTCAGCCGCGGTGCAGGTCATGGCTGGGGTCCTGCTTGGCTGAGGCGTAAGGCGGCGGTGGGTGGCATGGCTGGTCCCAGGTCGAGGCGACTGCCCGCGCCCTGGGGCCGCACGCTGGCTCCCTGGCTGCGGAGTTGCAGGGCCTGGCAGAGAGGTTGGGACTTGGCGGTGTTTCTGAACCAGGCCAGGTTCCAGCCCGGCCGGCCCTGGTTGCTCACCGAGGCGAGGGCCGTGAGCATGCCTGTGTCGTAGCCCGCCGTTTCCACCAGCCCCGGTGCATAGCCCCACCGTTCGGTGAAGGCGCGGGCAAAGGCCGCCCAGCCTTCCCCGCGGCTCAGGGGATCCACGCCCATCTGCCGCTGGGCGAGGGTGTTGGCCACGGGAAAGGGCCAGGCGAGCACCAGATCCGGTGGCCAGGGGGTGGCCTGGATGGCCCTGGCCAGGCGGCTGCCGGGTTGGGTGAACACGGCCAGGCTCTTGGGGGCGTACCAATCCACATCACGCACCAGCTGCTCCATGGCGGCCTTGTCGTTGCCATCCACCGGGCTGTCTCCATCGCCGAAGCCCACCAGCTGACCCTGCCCTGTGCCCAGGCTGGCGATGAAGCGATCGGCCATGGCCTTGGCTTCGGCACTCGCATCGCGCACCACCAGCACCTTGCCCATGCGCTGGTCCACCAGACCCTTGGCCAGGCGATCACTGATCTGGTTGCGGGCAGGCCCCACTGGCCAGAGGCGATCGGCTCCCGGCTGCTGCGGCAGACCCTCGAGGGAGAGGCCACGCTGCAGGGGCAGCAGCACGTTCAGGCGTTGCTGGTCCGCCAACCGCCCGTAGGCCCTCAGGGGCGCTGCCGGAGGTGCGATCACCAGCTGGGGGCGAGGGCCGGACCCCAGGCTCGTCTGTGGGTCGCGACCGGGAGGGAGCCAGCCGAGTTGCAAGGAGGGGGGGCGAATGCCGCAGGCACGGCTCTGCTCCATGGCCAGGCCATAGCCGCGCCGCAGCCCATCGCCCAAGCCCGCCAGCACCCCCTCACTGGGCAGCAGGAGGTGCACGGCACTGGCCTGGGGGCTGCTCGCCGCCAGGGCTTGGCTGCCCAGCACCACGGCTGCCAGCCCCCCCATGGACATCAGCCGTTGGCTCGGGTGGCGCCCGCTGATTGGTCTGTTGCCCAGCCCGGTGTTGGGCCCGCGTCGGGCTTGCACAGCGGCCGTGACCTTCCCTTTCGCGGTGGTCATGATCAACACCGTCCAGCTGCAGAAAGCTAGGGCGAATTCCCTGACTAGGCTCATGCTTTCAACCGTTGGTCGTATGCAGTCCCGATTTGACGCATGGCGCCGCCAAATGGGCTGCAGGTTGGGTCGGCGGGCGTGTTCGCTCTTGACGGGAGCCGGCCTGTTCGGGGCGGCGGTGCTGGGTTCAGCCCCTGCTCTCGCCATTCCTGAGGCCACCGCGATCAAGAAACTCGAGGTGATTCCCGTTTTTGTGATCACCGATGAGAAAGGTGTGCCCTTGCCGATCCCCAAGGACAAGACACTGATCCTTCCCCTTTACCTCGAGCGCGCCACGGCCCAGAACGAGCTGGCGGGAATTCAGAAGAACAACCCCAAGATCAAGGCTGGGGTGGTGGGAATTCCGCTCAACGTGATGAACGAAAAGGTGGTGGAGCTCAATAAGCAGCTCAAGGACAAGACCATGACGCTGGTGGCTCCAGTGGTGGTGAACCCTGTGGATCGCCAGGAAGCCACCAAACTGCTCAAGGCCCAGGGCCTCACCGATCAACAGATCAATGAAGGCATGAGTGTGCCGGTGTTCTTCACCAAGCCCTTTCTCACCGTTCAGACCCCCGAGGGCCCCCGAGGAGTGTTTTTCCTGAGCTACGCCGATCTGCAACGTGGGCTGGCCAAGGTTCCCAACCGTGAGCAGCTCAAGCCCCAGGTGGCCGATCTCTCCGCTGTGCTGCGGGAGATCATCAAAGCCAAGGACGACAGCTATGTGATTTTCCCCACTCCCGACTACTTCCGGCTGGTGCAGGAAACGCAGTCCAAGGGGGGAGCTCCAGCCGCTAAGTAACGGTTAGCCAAAGGGTGGTTCAGTCGGAATCGCCCTTGGCCGATGCCTGGGTTTGTTGTTCCGGGGGCGGCTCCGGCAGGAATTGGGCCAGCAGCCCCCCTGCCATCAGCGAGAGCCCCAGGGTAAGGGCCAGCGTGCGGTTGGCAGCCGCCTCGCCCCAGGCGGATGCCGCCAGAAAGGCGGCCCCCAGCAGCAGGCAAGGCACCAGCACAATCCCCTTGGCAGCGCGGTTGATGCCCATCAAGCCATCGGATCAGCCGGTGCAGTGTGGCAGGGATGTGGCCAACCCGGCGGCCACCAACCCCGTGGCCATGTCGGTGCGGCTGCTGCCATCCCCACTGTCCAGCCGCTCCACCCTCGCGACCAGGGTGCCGTTGTTGGAGCCACTGGGCCGCAGGTTCACCCGGGCCCGTCGTGGCAGCTGCTGG
>JBIIQU010000015.1:0-10614 GCA_044341905.1 Vulcanococcus sp.
AGGGCCTGGAGACCCGCTTCCGGTTCACGCAAGTGGTGCAGCACCCCCACCGAATTGATGTAGTCGAAGGGGCCCTCGCCCTCCAGCTCCAGCAGGCTGCGGTTCTCCAGCCGCACGCTGGCCTGGCGGCCGCCACCAGAA
Source organism: Vulcanococcus sp. (assembly GCA_044341905.1). Lineage (GTDB taxonomy): Bacteria > Cyanobacteriota > Cyanobacteriia > PCC-6307 > Cyanobiaceae > Vulcanococcus. Next base: position 142 of record JBIIQU010000015.1, read on the forward strand.
CGGCGCAGCCGCTCGCGGGCCACCTCCAGGGTGCCGGGCGAGATATCCACCGCCAGGATCTCAGCACCGGGATTCAGGTGGGCGAGGTAATCGGTGCTGACTCCCGTGCCGCAGCCCGCATCGAGGATGCGCAGGGGTTGCCCCGCCCCAGCAGCGGCCGGCAGGCCACCCGTGCAGGCGGCATAGGCCGTGTCGACACACCAACGCCAGTTGTATCCGGGCGGGGGGCCGTCCTGGAGGGGATCACCGGGATAGGGAAAACGGTCGTAGAAGGCGCTCACCACCGGCGTGGCGGCATCGGCTGGGGCCTGGGTCATGGAGCGACGGGAGACAAGCGGCGCCAGGCCTGAAGGAGGGCCTGGACGGCCGAGCTTTTCATGGCTACCCCCGCTGGCGGCGGCCCAATCCCATCAGGCTGCAAACATTTGTTCATGGGCTGGCGGGAGGCCAGAGGGCCAGCCGTAACGTGCCTTGGCCCGGTTCGCTCTCCTCAATGACTGTGACCGCCAGCAGCGGCAGCAGCAGGGTTGCACCCCAGCGCTACGACACCCTGCCGCTTTCCAGCGTCCGTCAGGCGGAACAGCAGGATCGATTCCCCGATGGCGGCGAGCTCAACACGCTCGTCAACTTCTTCCAAAGCGGCCAGCTGCGCCTCGAGGCCGCCCGTCGCCTCTCGGCCAATGCCGAGGCGATCGTGGCCCGGGCCGCCAACCGCATCTTTGTGGGCGGCACCCCGCTCTCCTACCTGGATGCGCCCCTCGCACCGGTGAGCGCTCCTGGCGCCACCCCGCTGGCGGCCGATCAGGCCGCCTTCCAGCGCTCCGTGCAGACCTTTGCCGGTGCCGCCGGCAGCAGCAACCGCGGCAATGCGCTCACTCGGCTCCTGGAAGGTGCCGGCGGCGATGCCGACGTGCGCGTGGTGCTGCCCACGGGCTTCAATCCGATCTCGGTGGCCCGCTACGGCACCGAGCGGATGAAGAAATCGATCCGCGACCTGGCCTGGTTCCTGCGCTACGTGGGCTACGCCGTGGTGGCGGGGGATCCCAGCATCCTTGCCGTGAATACCCGTGGCCTGCGGGACGTGCTCGAGAAGGGCTGTTCCCTGGCGGCCACCAACGTGGCCCTGCAGGAAATGCGCGCCGCCGCCGCTGAGCTGATCAAGGATCTGCCGGAAGCCCGCCAGCTGCTGATCGACAGCTTCAACGTGCTGATCAAGGAACTCGACGTTCCAACCCCTTCGGCCCGCCAGCGCCTGGGCAACCCCGAGAGCCAGGGCCTGCAACTGCCCGCCATCTACGCCCTGGGAGCCCAGGGCAAGGCCCAGCGCTTCACCATGAAGCCGGGCATGAGCGGCGCCCAGAAGGCTGAAGTGGTGCGGGCGGCTTACCGCCAGGTGTTCGAGCGCGACATCGTTAAGGGCTACAGCCAGGTGGTGTGCCCGGTGGAAGCCACCCAGGTGCGCCAGGGCGACATCTCCATGCGGGAGTTCATTCGCGCCCTTGGGCATAGCAAGGAATACCGCCAGCAGTTCTATGGCCGCTTCTCCAACAGCCGTGCTGTGGAACTGGCCTTCCGCCACTTCCTGGGGCGCGGCCTGAGTTCCAAGGAGGAATTCACCCGCTACTTCGACATCGTGAGCGCCCAGGGCCTCAAGGGCCTGGTGGACGCGCTCATCAACACCATGGAATACGCCCAGGTGTTCGGCGAAGAAACGGTGCCCTTCCTGCGCGACCTCGGCGAGGAGGCCCAGGAGAGCGCCGGCTGGGGCAGCCACCGCAAGCTGTTCCGGTTCAGCGCTCCCTTTGAAGGTGCCCCCCAGTACGTCACCCTCTATGCGAGCTATCGCCAGCCCTTCGCCGACCAGCACCCCTATGGCGGCGGCAACGATCCGCTGGGCCTGAACTACGGCGCCATCTTCCCCTCAGGCACGGCCAATGTGGCCACCCGCCCGGCCCCCTTCGGCTACGACAGCCGCCGCATCCTGGTGGGCAACGGCATGCGCCAGCCGGGCCAGATGAACAGCCCCCAGTTCCGCGCCTCCACGCCCCGCAAGGTGGGGCCGAAGGTGGTGCGCCTGGAACAGATCGCTACTGGGGGCGCCTCCGTACCCCGCCGCGGCGGACAGCCCAGTGTGCGCAACACCGAAGCCAGCACCCAACGGGTGATCCGCGCCGTGTATGTGCAGGTTCTCGGCAACACCGGCTATGCCGGTGAGCACAACAAGGTGGAGGAGATCAAGCTCGAAAATGCCGACATCAGCCTGCGGGAGTTCGTGCGTCAGGTGGCCCGCAGCGACGCCTTCCGCCGCCGCTACTGGAGTGGGCTCTACATCTGCAAGGCCATCGAGGTGATGCACCGTCGCCTGCTCGGCCGGCCCACCTTCGGGCGCTGGGAGATCGACGCGTACTTCGATGTGGCCGCCCGCAAGGGCTTCTATGGCGTGGTGGACGCCATGCTGAACAGCCGCGAATACAGCGACAGCTTCGGCGAAGACACCGTTCCGTACGAGCGGTTCATCACCCCGACCGACCTGAGCACCCGCCGCGTTCCCGCCCTCAAACGGGCCTTCAATGCCGCGGCCTATGCCGATCTCACCCCGCGTCAGCGCCCGGATGTGGCCGCAGGCAACGCGTTCCGCGATGCGGGCAGCCTCACCCCCCGCAACCTGCCCGCCAAAGCCTCGGTGGTGCGCGGCGGCTGGAGCGCCACCCTCACGGGTGGCGAGACCCTCGCTCCCCAGGATGCGCTTCAGCAGGGACCGGGTTCGGTTCAGGCGCCTCCCGCTCCCGAGCGCAGTTGGAGTGCTCCCCGCTGGCAACCCGGCGGCGGCCTCGTGGCCCCCTGGAGCTCAGGTACCACGATCACCGCACCGGCCGCCTTCCGCAGTGCTCCCTCCATTGGTGGTGGCTGGAGCGCCAGCCTGTCCACCGGCGCTGGCGCCTTCGCCGAACAACCCGGCGCCGCCATGGCCAAAGCCCTGCGACCCGGCACCCTGCAGGGCTTCAGCAAGCGCCAGAGCCTCGGCGGTGTGCTGAAGCTGGCGATGGCAGCCAGCCCCGCCGAGCGAACCCAGGCCATTGAGGCGGTGTACCGCCAACTGCTGGGGCGTCAGCCCCTGGCCTCGGAGCGACTGGTGGATGCCGAATCCCAGCTCCGCAATGGCGAGTTGATGGTGGCCGACTTCGTGGCCAAGGTGGCCGGTAGCGAGCTGTTCAACCGACGGCTCAATCGCATGGCACCACTCCGGGCCGCATCCGCCGCCTACCTGGCCCTGCTCGGCCGAGCCGCGCAACCGGATGAAACCAGCCGCTTCCTGGCCACCCGCTCCAACGGGGGCCAACGGGCCGCCCTCGAGGCCATTCTGAATGGCCAGGAGTATGCCGAGAGCTTTGGCAGGGACACCGTGCCCCACCTCAAGGGGATGGCCACCAGCGCTGGCATTCCACTCACCACAGTGAACCGCACCGCGGCTCTCTACGGCGGCAATGCCGCCCTGATCCCTCCCAACCGCGGCGCCATCTGAGCAGCCCCCTCTGACTGCATGGGCACCCAAAACCTCTGGCCGTTCGGCCAGGGGTTTTTATTTGCAACAGCTAGACACAAAGAATCGATCGCCCCGGGCTTTCTACGGCAGGGAATCAAGCCACCAGATTGTTAATAACTGACACGACTCCCGCGTATTAACAACCCGGCCCAAAGCCTTTGCCAGCAAAGGGTTTTGCCGATTCCAGGCGCCGTGAAGAACTGTTACCGGGCCAGGGAAGCTCGCGGGGCGCTGCCACAGAATGACTCGGCGATCAGCACTGCTGTCGCCTCCTTCAGTCGCCCGTCCAAGCAGGCCACCTGGCAGCAGGTGATCGGCGTGGCAGGCCGGCCCCGCCGCAGTCACCTGCTGAACGGACCACTGAGGGTGTCCCCCCTTACCCACCGGATATCGGTCACCATTCTGGCGACCGCTTGTTTCGAGGCAGAACTGCATGAGCATCGTCTCCAACTCGATCATCAACGCGGACGCCGAAGCCCGCTACCTGAGCCCTGGCGAACTCGACCAGATCAAGGCTTTCGTCAGTGGCGGTCAGCGTCGTCTGCGTGTCGCCCAGGTTCTGAGCGAGAGCCGTGAGCGCATCGTCAAGACCGCTGGCGGCGCTCTCTTCCAGAAGCGCCCCGACGTCATCTCCCCCGGCGGCAACGCCTACGGCGAGGAAATGACCGCGTCCTGCCTGCGCGACATGGACTACTACCTGCGCCTGGTGACCTACGGAATCATCGCGGGTGATGTAACCCCGATCGAGGAAATCGGCATCATCGGTGCCAAGGAGATGTACCGCTCCCTGGGTACTCCCCTCGAAGCCATGGCCGAAGCCGTGCGCGAGATGAAGAACGCCGCCACAGGCCTGCTCACCGGCGCTGACGCCGAAGAGGCTGGCTTCTACTTCGACTACGTCGTCGGCGCCCTCTCCTGAGGTTGCTTCCTCTCTAACCAACGCCTCTTCGATCAGGTTCCATGCAAGACGCCATCACCAACGTCATCAATCAGGCCGACGTTCAAGGCCTGTATCTGGACAGCTCCTCCATGGGCCGTCTGGAGCAGTACTTCGCCAGCGGTGAGCTGCGCGTGCGTGCCGCCGCGACCATCAGCGCCAATGCCTCCGCGATCATCAAGGAAGCTGTGGCCAAGTCGCTGCTGTACTCGGACATCACCCGTCCGGGCGGCAACATGTACACCACCCGTCGCTATGCCGCTTGCATCCGCGACCTGGACTACTACCTGCGCTACGCCACCTACGCCATGTTGGCCGGTGACACCTCGATCCTCGACGAGCGTGTGCTGAATGGCCTCAAGGAGACCTACAACTCCCTGGGCGTGCCCATCGGTGCCACCGTGCAGTCGATCCAGGCCATGAAGGAAGCCACCGCTTCCCTCGTGGGTCCGGATGCAGGCCGCGAAATGGGCGTGTACTTCGACTACATCAGCTCCGGCCTGGGTAACTGATCCCTGCCACTGGCACACCCTGCGGATCACTCCCATGCGCCTGTTCAAAGTCACGGCCTGCATCCCCTGCCCTGAGAAAACCCGTTCTCAGCGTGAGCTGCAGAACACCTTCTTCACCAAGTGGGTGCCCTTCGAGAGCTGGTTTGCTGAGCAGCAGCGAATCATGAAACAGGGCGGCAAGATCCTGAAGGTTGAACTGGTCACCGGTCGCCGTCAGGTGAACGTCGGTAACTGACAGGTTCCTCACCGACTCCTGTCGTCATTGAGATTGCCGTCTCTCCATCAATCAGCCCGGCTTCGGCCGGGCTTTTTTGTTGTTGAGGCCCAGAACTGGCGCCCAACCATTGGCGGGTGGCCAGCAAATACGACACACTCAGGCCTTCAACTGCCCATGCCCTTGGCCAAAGCCACTGCCCAGACCCTGGGTTTTCTACCCGTGCCCTTCGCCCAATGGCCGGCGGAAGCGCGCCTGCTACTGGGCATGGTGGCGCTCTGGTGCCTGTTGGGCCTGGTGGTGCTGGGCTCCGCCAGCTGGTGGGTGGCTGCCCGGGAGATGGGCGATCCCAGTTACTACCTCAAGCGTCAGGCCATCTGGCTGGTGGCCAGCTGGGGTCTCCTCTATCTCGGGCTGCGCATCAACCTGCGGCGCTGGTTGCGCCTGGCGGCTCCAGCCCTGTTGATCGGGGCAGTGCTGGTGGCCCTCACCCTTGTGATCGGCAGCACCGTGAACGGAGCTAGCCGCTGGCTGGTGATTGGCCCCGTGCAGATCCAGCCCACGGAGCTGATCAAACCCTTTCTGGTGCTGCAAGGGGCGGCGCTGTTCTCCCACTGGAAGCGGATCGCGGCCGATCAGAAGCTGATCTGGCTGGGGGTGTTCGCCGTGGTGCTGGGCCTGATCCTCAAACAGCCCAACCTCAGCACCGCCGCCCTATGCGGGCTGCTGCTGTGGCTGATGGCCCTGGCCTCCGGCCTACCGATGGTGGCCATGCTCGGCACCGCCGCCGCTGGGGCCGCTGTGGGCGTCAGCAGCATCGCCATCAACGAGTACCAGCGCATCCGCGTCACCTCGTTCCTCAACCCCTGGACCGACGCCCAGGGCGATGGCTACCAACTGGTGCAGAGCCTTCTGGCCATCGGCTCCGGAGGGTTCTGGGGCGAAGGTTTTGGGCTCTCCACCCAGAAACTGCAATATCTGCCGATCCAGAGCACCGACTTCATTTTCGCGGTGTTTGCCGAGGAGTTCGGCTATGTGGGCTCGGTGGTGTTGCTGTTGTTCCTGGTGTTGTTCGGCTATGTGGGCTTGAGGGTGGCCCTGAGTTGCCGCAGCAACCAGCAGCGGCTGCTGGCCATCGGTTGCACCACCCTGCTGGTGGGTCAATCGATCCTGAACATCGCCGTGGCCAGTGGAGCCATGCCCACCACAGGCCTGCCCCTGCCGATGATCAGCTACGGCGGCAACTCCCTGCTGTCCAGCCTGCTCACGGCTGGGCTGTTGATCCGCTGCTCCCTGGAAGGGGCCGGGCTGGAGCCCCTGCGGCCCCGGCGAGACCGGCGGGAGACCACTGGGCGCCGGAGTGCCCCGATAGGCTGAGCCGATTGCGCGGCTGAATCCCAGCATGTCCGCTCTGGCACTGGCGGATTGGGCCCGCACAAGCGAAGAGCTACTGCGCAGCTCCCTGGCCCAGCCCGGACCCTTCACCCTGGGACTGGTGTTTGCCGGTGGCCTGCTCACGAGCCTGGGGCCCTGTTCCCTCTCGCTATTGCCCGTGACCCTGGCCTACCTGGCCGGCTTCGATGCCGACAACGCCCGGCCCTGGCTGCGCAGCCTCAGCTTCAGTGGCGGCATCGTGGCCTCGCTGGTGCTGCTGGGCCTGGCCAGTGGCTGGCTGGGGAGGCTCTACGGCCAGGTGCCAGGACTGATCCCCACCCTGGTGGCCATCCTGGCGGTGGTGATGGGGCTCAATCTGCTGGGTCTGCTGCGGCTGCCCCTGCCTGCAGGCCCCGATCCCAACCAGTGGCGGCAGAAGGTGCCGGCGCCCCTGGCACCCCTGGCGGCGGGCCTGGCCTTTGGCCTGGCGGCCTCCCCCTGCACCACCCCGGTGCTGGCGGTGCTACTGGCCTGGATCGCCCAGGCCGGCAATCCCCTGGCCGGCATGGCCCTGCTCACCTGCTTCGCCGCCGGCCAGGTGATGCCGCTCCTGTTGGCCGGCACGGCGGCAGCCTGGGTGCCGCGGCTACTGGCCCTGCGTGCCCTGGGACAGTGGGTGCCTCCCATCAGTGGCGTGGTGCTGCTCATCACCGGCGGGCTCACCCTGCTGGCCCAGTGGACCTGAAGGCTGAATGAAACGTCTGTTTGCCTGGATCTCTGATCTACGCGTGGCCATTGGCCTGCTGGTGATCATCGCCATCGCCAGTGGCCTGGGCACGCTGGTACCCCAGAAGGAGAGCGCCGATCTCTATCACCGCGTCTACGACGCGACCCCTTGGCTGGGGCTGCTGCGGGGTGATGCCATCCTGGCGCTGCAGCTGGATCACGTGTACTCCAGCAGCTGGTTTCTGGCCCTGTTGGCCTGGCTGGGCCTGGCGCTGATCCTCTGCAGCTGGCGGCGCCAGTGGCCTGCCCTCGTGGCCGCGCTGCGCTGGATCGACTACAGCTCACCTAGGCAGCTCAGCAAACTCACCCTGGCGGAAACGCTCGAGTGCCGCGATGCCGGCAGCAGCCTGCACAGACTGGAACAACACCTGGCCGCCAAGGGCTGGCAGCTGCAGAGCCACACCGGTCGCCTGGCGGCTCGCAAGGGGGTGAGCGGTCGGGTTGGTCCGCTGCTTGTGCACGCGGGCCTGGTGGTGCTGATGGTGGGGGCCTCGTGGGGATCCCTGGGAGGCCAGCGCCTCGAGCGCTACCTCGCCCCCGGCAATGAACTGGAGCTGCTCAACAGCCGCGGAGACACCCAGGTGACCGTGGCCCTCGAGACCTTTGGCATTGAGCGCGATCCCGCCGGCCGGCCCGAACAATTCCGCTCCCAGCTCAAGCTGATTCCTGGCCCCGATAAGGCAGGCAACAACCCGGAGAGCAGCCCTGGCGAGAGCCGCGAGATCAGCGTCAACCACCCGCTGCGCTACCGGGGGATGACCCTCTACCAGGCCGACTGGGCCCTTGCGGCCATCGAGCTGCAGCTGGGCAAGAGCCCCATCTTGCAACTGCCCCTGCAGAGCTTCCCCCAGCTCGGGGAGCAGGTGTGGGGGATCGTGCTGCCCACCCGTCCCGATGGCAGCAATCCCGTGCTGCTCGCCCTCTCCAGCGAACAGGGTCCGGTCACCGCCTACTCCGCCGATGCCCAGGAGATCGGCACCCTGATGCCCGGCGGTGCCCCCGTGACCATCGAGGACATCCCGCTGCGGATCGCCGGGGTGGTGCCCGCCAGCGGCATCCTGCTCAAGCGGGACCCGGGCGTTCCCCTGGTGTACGCCGGCTTTGCCATTGCCCTGGCGGGAGGAGCCCTGAGCCTGGTGGCCACCCGCCAGCTGTGGGCGATCGCTGAGCCCGAGCGCCAGAAGCTGCACGTGGGCGGGCTCTGCAACCGCAACCTCACCGCCTTTGCCCAGGAACTGCCGCAATTGCTGGCGGAGCTGCCCCGCTGATCAGCAGGGCAGGCGGGTGCCGTGGCTGGCGCGGATCACGGTGTGCACGTTGCCACGGGGATTGAAATCGGCCTCCAGCTGCATCCACACGGGCTGGCAGGCCGCCACGAAGTCGTCGAGGATCCGGTTGGTCACCTCCTCGTGGGAAATGGAGCGATCGCGATAGCTGTTCACGTAGAGCTTGATTGCCTTGAGTTCCATCACCCGCGGGCCCGGTTGATAGATCAGCCGCAACGTGGCGAAATCCGGGTAACCCGAAAACGGGCACTTGCAGGTGAATTCCGGCAGGGTGATCGACACCTCATAGGCCCGGCCTGGCCGGGGGTTGTCGAAACAGATCAGCTCCGCCTCCGCTATGGCCCGCTCGCCATAGAGGGGAGTCTGCGTCTGGGCGGCGGCACTGCCGGTGCTCATGGAGTGGAGATGGAGCGAAGATCGGATGCTACGCAGCCGATCGCCGGTAGCAACAGTCACACCGGCACCATCAAACCTGAGGCCTAATGGCCCTACGGGTTGCTTCCAGCCCCTTCCTCTCCCAGACCTTTCCTGAGAGACTCCCCTCCAGAACAAGCCCCCGGTTCCATGAAAAAAGTTGAGGCCATCATTCGCCCCTTCAAGCTCGAAGACGTGAAGCTGGCGCTGGTCAATGCCGGCATCGTCGGCATGACCGTGAGCGAAGTGCGGGGATTCGGCCGTCAGAAGGGCCAGGTGGAGCGTTACCGCGGCTCCGAATTCACCGTGGAGTTCCTCCAGAAACTCAAGCTGGAAGTGGTGGTGGATGACGACCGGGTGGACACGGTGGTGACGGCAATCCAGGACGCCGCCCGCACCGGCGAGATCGGCGACGGCAAGATCTTCATCAGCCCGATCGATTCCGTGATCCGCATCCGCACCGGCGATCGCGACAGCAGCGCCATCTGAATCAGGCGCCCAGCGTCGCCCGCACCAGCCGCCGAATGGCCTCCTCCGTGGGGGGCTGCTCGGCGGCTTTGGATTGGGCGGACCAGGTGCCGCTGCGCAGCCACAGCAGGTATTCGTGGTTGCCCGCCGGCCCGGTGATGGGGGAGGCCACCACCCCACAGGCCCACCAGCCCTCCAGGGCCGCCGCCGCCATCACCCCCTCGATGGCATCGGCGTGGGCCAAGGGATCGCGCACCACACCACCCTTACCCACCCGCTCCTTGCCCACCTCGAACTGGGGCTTCACCAGCAGCAGCGCCTCACGGCGCTCCCCTTGCAGCAGGCGCCCCAGGGCCGGCAGCACCAGCGCCAACCGAATGAAAGACACATCCGCCACGGCCAGATCCGGCCAGGGATCAGCCGCGCCATAGAGGTCGTCAGGGGTGAGGTGCCGCAGGTTGGTGCGCTCCTTGAGCACCAGGCGCGGATCGGTGCGCAGGCTCCAGGCCGTCTGGCCATAGCCCACATCGATGCCATACACCCGGCTGGCCCCGTGCTGAAGCAGGCAGTCGGTGAAGCCACCGGTGGAGATGCCGCCATCGAGGCAGACCCGCTCCGCCAGAGCAATGGGGAAGGCCTCCAGGGCCGCGATCAGCTTCTCGCCACCGCGGGACACGAACCGTGCCGGCTGCTCCACCTGCAGCGCAATCTCGGGCAGCACGTCCAGCCCGGGCTTATCGAGCACCTTGTCGCCGGAGCGCACCTTGCCGGCACGGATCAACTGCTGGGCCTGCTGGCGGCTGGCAGCCAATCCCCGTTCCACCAGGTGCAGATCCAGTCGTTGCTTGCGGCCCATGGCCCCTCCGGGCGGCAGGCGATCCGGCGCCCTGTCGTCATACAAACACAGGGGAAACCGAACAAAACTGGTGCGAGTTCTG
>JBIIQU010000240.1:0-2928 GCA_044341905.1 Vulcanococcus sp.
GCCGGCTTTGGGCTGGCGCCCTGGCCGCAGCTGTGGTGGTGGTGGCGGGCACCAGCCTGCTGGGACAGCGCCGCTCCGCCCAGCAGCAAACCTCCCTGGCGGATTACACCGTGGTGGCCCGGGAAGGAGCCCTGCCGGGGGTGATCACCGCCAGCGGCGAGCTGGGCGCCTACCGCAGCGTGAACGTGAGCCCCAAGCGCCAAGGGGTGCTGCAGGAGCTCTACGTGGAGGAAGGCGACGCCGTGGTGGCCGGCCAACCGATTGCCTTGATGGACAGCGGCGACCTACGCGATCGCCTGCAGGAACTCCAGGCCCTGGAGAACTCCACCAAGGCCCAGCTGGAGCGCAGCCGCAGCGAACTGGAACGCAACAAGGGCCTCTACAGCCAGAAGGCCATCAGCCAGACCGACTACACCCGGATCCGCAGCACCTATCTGGTGGACCTGGCAGCCATGCAAGCCGCCCAGCAACGGCTGGAACAGCGGCAGATCGAACGCAGCGAGCTCACCGTGCGCGCGCCCTTCTCAGGCGTGATCACCGCCCGCTTCGCCGATCCCGGCGCCTTCGTGACTCCCACCACCTCGGCCAGCGCCAGCGCCGGGGCCAGCAGCTCCTCGATCGTGGAACTGGCCCAGGGCCTCGAGGCCATCGCCAAGGTGCCCGAGAGCGACATTGGACGCCTCAAGCTGGGGCAGCCGGCCAGCGTGCGGGTGGACGCCTTCCCCGACCGCCGCTTCGCCGCCCGGGTACGCCAGATCGCGCCCCGAGCCGAAAAGCTCAACAACGTCACCTCGTTCGAGGTGAAGCTGCAACTGCTCAGTCCGCCCCCGGAACTGCGCATCGGCATGACCGCCGACATTGACTTCAACACGGGCCAACTGGCGGCTCGCACCCTGGTGCCCACGGTGGCGGTGGTCACCGAAGAGGGGCGGCCGGGGGTGTTGCTGGTGGGTCCCAAGAATCAACCCACCTTCCAGCCCGTCACCCTGGGAGCCAGCAGCGGCCGTGACACCCAGATCCTCGATGGCCTCAAACCTGGCGCTCGCGTGTTCATCGACCTGCCTCCCTGGGCCAAGAACAAGCGGGCCAAATCCTGAAGGAACCCGGCCCCCAGCCTTAAGGCTGGGAGCTGCGCTGCTGGAGGAAGCGGCGACAGGATTCGAGAATGCGGGCGCTGGCCTGGCCATCGCCGAAGGGATTGTGGGCCCGGGCCATGGCCTCATAGGCCTCGCGGTTCTCCAGCAGCAGCGCTGTTTCCCGCAGGATGTCGGCCGCATCGGTGCCGATCAGCTTGGCGGTACCGGCATCGACCGCCTCCGGGCGCTCCGTGGTGCGGCGCAGCACCAGCACCGGCTTGCCGAGGGCTGGTGCCTCCTCCTGCAATCCGCCGGAATCGGTGAGCAGCAGGGTGGCTCCGCGCATGGCGGCCACGAGGCGGTCGTAGTCGAGCGGCTCCGTGAGGAAGGCACGCGGATGGTTGCCCAGCAGGGCCTGCAGCGGTTCGCGCACGGTGGGATTGCGGTGCAGCGGCAGTAGCAGGGCTGTATCGGGGAAGCGCTCGAGCACCTGCAGGAAGCCGCGGCCAATCTCCTGCAGGCGCTCACCCCAGTTCTCGCGCCGATGCACCGTGGCCAGAATCACGCGCTGCTTGTCGCAATCGAGGCCGGGCAGTTCAAACGGCGGCGCCTTCTCCGCCATCAGCAGCAGCGCATCGATCACGGTGTTACCGGTGATGCACACCTCCCCCACCACGCCAGAGGCGCGGCAGTTCGCCGCGGATACCTCAGTGGGCGCAAAGTGCAGCTGCGCCAGCTGGGAGATCAACCGCCGATTGGCCTCCTCCGGGTAGGGATCCATGATGTTGTCCGTGCGGAGACCCGCCTCCACATGACCCACGGGGATCTGGGCATAGAAGGCGGCCAGGGCGGACGCGAAGGCGGTGGTTGTATCGCCTTGCACCAGCACCAGATCCGGCTTGTGCTGCTCGAACTCCGCCTGTAACCCCTGCAAGGCACCACTGGTGATGTGGGTGAGTGTCTGTTTGGGGGCCATCAGGGCCAGATCGTGATCGGCCTGAAGGCCGAACAGCTCCATCACCTGGGCCACCATCTCCCGGTGCTGACCGGTGAGCACCACGCGGGTGTTGAAGTCGTCGGCCTGCTGGAAAGCCTGAATCACCGGCGCCAACTTGATCGCCTCGGGCCGGGTGCCCAGCACGATGCAGACGTTATGGGGCGTGGTCAAGACAGTGCTGCATCCAGGCGGATCCTAAAGATGCCTCCCGCGTTGAAGGCACAGGTGGGCCTTTCCCCGCAATGCTGAGGCTCGAAGTCCGCCGGCGGCGTCCATGGCCAGTCCTGATGCGCTGTTTCCCCCTGGCCTGTTTCCGCCCCAACCGCCAGCGGTGATTCCGGCAGCGGCACCGGCCCAGGCACCACCCAATGGCGCCATGCCCGCCAGTCTGGAGGGGATTGTGCGCCTGGCCCAGCAGCAGAACTACTCCGACGTGCACCTGGGCGTGGGCGAAGAACCGCGCTACCGAGCCCGAGGCGACATGCTCCGCACCGGTTGGCCCATCACCGACAGCGCCACCTTCCACGCCTGGCTGAAGGAGATGCTGTCCCCCAGCCAGATCGACCAGTTCCTGAAGACCAAGGACTTCGATGGCTCCCACGCGTTTCCGTTCGTGCGGGTGCGCATCAACCTGATGGACTCGCTGCGGGGGCCAGCGATGGTGCTGCGGCTGATCCCCCAGACGATCGCCAGCCTCGATGAGCTGCGGCTACCGGCCGTGCTGCGGGAGTTATGTGAACGCCCCAAGGGCCTGGTGCTGGTGACTGGTCCCACCGGCTCGGGCAAGAGCACCACCCTGGCCGCCATGATCGATTGGATCAACAGCACCATGCAGCGGCACATCCTCACGATTGA
>JBIIQU010000241.1:0-2924 GCA_044341905.1 Vulcanococcus sp.
GGGGTGGCCCGGCGGCTGCTGCTCTGGCTGTGGGGGCCTGTGAGCATGGCCTTCCCGGCTCCGGTTCAAGCCGCTGGACCTCTGGTGAGCACGTCCCAGCCCTCCGGCGTGACCGCCATCACCCTGCGGGAGCGCACGGCTGTGGGGGTGTGGCGGGCCATCCAGGAGCGCCTGGTGGCCGCCACCCAGGCAGGGCTCAGCAACCGCAGCGGCCAGCTGTTGGCCCTCGAAGGCCTCACCCAGGAACACCGCCGCGACCTGCTACTGGCCCTGATCAGCCAGCTGGATTTGTTGATCACCCGGCTGCGCCACGACCAGCTGCGCGGCGAGCAACTCGAACAGCGCTGGCAGACCCTCCAACCCGAGCTGCGCCGCCTCGCCCTGCGCCAGATGGCAGGGGAATACGTGCAACTGCCCCAGCAGGGCAGCCTGCTGCCCGTGGCCGACACCCTGAGCAGCAACGCCGATCTGGGTTCTCTGGATCCCGAACTGCCCGCGCCCCTGCCGATGCTGGCGGCCCTGGTGCAGGCCCAGCCCCTGCTGGTGGATGGCCGCCTGCTGGCTCCCGATGAGCCCCAGGCGCTGCTGCAGCTGGAGGCCCTGATCAGCAACTGGCTGATCCGCAGCGCCGAACTGATCAGTGGCGAGCTGTTGGCCTGTTGCAGCAGCTGGCCCGAGCTGCGCCGCTATCTACTGGGCCGCGACCTGCTGGCCACCCGCAACCTGGAGCGGCTGCGCAATCAGCTCAATGCCCAGCAACGCTGGGGCAGCTGGTTTGAGCGGCCGGTGCAGCTCTATGAGAGCCAACGGCTGCTCTACCGGCTCGAGGCCGGTGCCATCACCCCGCTGACGCTCACCGAACCCCGCGATGGTGAGCTGCGGCAGCTGGGCTGGCTGCAGCAGCTGGTGACCCTCGCCCTCGAGAGCCGCGATGCCCTGGCCCCTCAACTGCAGGCCCTGCTGCGGCGCCTGGGGGACCTGGTGGTGGTGGTGCTCACCCAGGTGATCGGGCGGGCCATCGGCCTGGTGGGCCGCGGCATCCTCCAGGGCATGGGCCGCAGCATCGGCAGGGGCTGAGAGCCGCGGGTCACAATGGCCGCTACGTCGATCTGTTCCGTTTGATGCCCGGTTTCCTGGCACGGTTGCTGAATCGCTGCACCGCCTTCGCCCTGGCGTTGACGCTGGCCCTGGCTGCGGCCCTGGCCCTGCCGGGCCCCGCCCAGGCCGCCCGCGACACCAACAGCTACGACGGCAACATCTACGCCCTCTACGCCGGCAATGGGTCGCTGGTGCCACCCCGCGGCACCCTGGCGGATGCCATGGCCGAGCACCGGCCCATCGTGCTGGGCTTCTTCCTCGACGACAGCGCCGCCAGCAAGCAGTACGCCATCGTCTTCAACGAGCTGCAGCGGCTGTGGGGCCGCACGGCCGAGCTGATCATCCTGCCCACCGACCCCCTGCAAGGGCGCCAGGGGGATGGCCCTACCGACCCTGCCAGCTACTGGAAGGGGTTGATTCCCCAGGTGGTGGTGTTCGATCAGAACGGCAAACCGGTGCTCGATGAGAGCGGCCCCGTGAGCATTGATGCCATCAACGTGGCCCTCACCCAGGTGACGGGCCTGAAGCCCCAGGGCGACGTGAAGCTCAGCCTCAACCTCGAGGTGAATGAGCTGAACAGCGAAATCGTTCCCTCCAAGTGACCCCTGGGGCCATGACCAACGGCAATCGCAGCGCCACCGCCACCGGCGCCACTCGCCTCGAAACCGACAGCCTCGGGGCCATTGCGGTGCCCAGCGAGCACTACTGGGGAGCCCAGACCCAGCGCTCAATCCGCAATTTTCCCTTTGGTCAGCCCATGCCACTGGCGGTGGTGCACGCCTTTGGCCAGCTCAAGGCGGCCTGCGCCGAGGTGAACCGCGACCTGGGCAAGCTGGATGTGAACCTCTGCGCCGCCATCGTGAGCGCGGCCGAGGAGGTGGCTGCTGGCGCGCTGGACGCTGAGTTCCCACTGAAGATCTGGCAGACGGGCTCGGGCACCCAGAGCAACATGAATGCCAACGAGGTGATCGCCAATCGGGCCGTGGAAGCCCTGGGGGGGCAACTGGGGAGCAAGAGCCCCGTGCACCCCAACGACCATGTGAACCTCAGCCAGTCGAGCAACGACACCTTCCCGGCGGCCATGCACATTGCCGTGGTGCTGGAACTGGAACGGAGCCTGATTCCAGCCGTTGAAAGCCTGAGCACGGCCCTGCAGGCCAAGGCCACCGCCTACGCCGAGATCGTGAAAATCGGTCGCACCCACCTGCAGGACGCGGTGCCCCTGAGCCTCGGCCAGGAATTCAGCGGTTACGTGGCCCAACTGCAGCTGGGGCTCGAGGCGATCCGGGCCACCCTGCCGCGGGTGCGGGAGCTGGCCATCGGCGGCACGGCGGTGGGCACCGGCCTCAATGCGCCGCAGGGCTTCGGCGAGGCGGTGAGCCAGCGCCTCAGCGCCCGCCTGGGCACCCCGTTCACCAGTGCCCCCAACAAGTTCCAGGCCCTGGCCGGCCACGAGGCCCTGGCCAGCTGTCACGGCGCCCTCACCGTGCTGGCCGGCAGCCTGATGAAGATCGCCAACGACATCCGCTGGCTGGGCAGCGGACCCCGCTGCGGCCTGGGGGAACTGGTGCTGCCGGAAAACGAGCCGGGCTCCTCGATCATGCCGGGCAAGGTGAATCCCACCCAGTGCGAGAGCCTCACCATGGTGGCGGTGCAGGTGATGGGCAATAACACCGCCGTGCAGATGGCGTCCAGCCAGGGCAACTTCGAGCTGAATGTGTTCAAGCCCCTGATCGCCCACAACCTGCTGGAGAGCCTCGAGCTCCTGGCAGGTGGCTGCCAGAGCTTCCGGGAACACTGCATCGAAGGCCTTAAAGCCAACGAGC
>JBIIQU010000242.1:0-2914 GCA_044341905.1 Vulcanococcus sp.
GCTCACTACCGCCCTGGCTCTATCAACAGCCAGTGGTGCAGCGGGCGGATTGGGTTCGCGTGCTGGATGGGCAGCGCCGCAACCTCGTGGAGGGAAGCGGCGCGGGGATTCTGGAGAGAATCGAGGGGGCTGGCGAGGATCAGGCCTCGTCGCCTTCCTCTTCAGCCACGGGGTAGACGAAGCCCTGGGCACGGCCACTCAGCACGGCCTTGCCGATGGAGAGGGCCTTCTGGGCGGCCACAGCTGCCTTGCCTTTCCAAGTGGCGTGGCGCTGGTTGCGCTTGCCCTTGGACGTTTTCTTCTTGGGAACAGCCATCCCGCTCTCGATCTGCCAAACCAAGATCTTCCGCTGCCGTCCTCCCTTTCGTCAAATCGCTAAGCTCGAGCCACTGGTAGATCCCTGTGAGCAACGGCGTTCAACCCCCTTCGGAACGCGCCGGCGATCCGCCTACAAAGGCCCCTGGTCTGATGCGGGATCTGGGCTTGTCCAAATCGCCTCCGCCCAGTTACAGCGAGCTGTTGCAACAGCTGCGCAGCGGCAAAATTAAGGAGTTGGAGCTCTCCACGGCCCGCCGCGAGGTTGCGGTCACCTATTCCGATGGCCGTCGCGTCACGGTGCCGGTGTTCAGCAATGACCAGCTGTTGCTGAGCAGTGCCCAGGAGGCCCGCGTGCCGCTCACGGTGCGCGATGACCGCAAGGACGAAGCCACTGCTGGCCTAGTGGCCAACGTGCTGCTGTTGCTGCTGCTGTTCGGCGGTCTGAGCCTGTTGATCCGCCGTTCGGCCCAGGTGGCCAACAAGGCCATGGGCTTTGGCCGCAGCAAGGCCCAGGTTCAGCCCGAGGGAGCCGTGGCGGTGCGCTTCGAGGATGTGGCCGGCATCAATGAGGCCAAGGAAGAGCTTCAGGAAGTGGTCACCTTCCTCAAGGAGCCGGAACGCTTCACGGCCGTGGGTGCCAAGATCCCCAAGGGTGTGCTGCTGGTGGGTCCCCCCGGCACCGGCAAGACGCTGCTGGCCAGGGCCATCGCCGGTGAAGCTGGCGTGCCCTTTTTCTCGATGGCCGCCTCGGAATTCGTTGAGCTGTTCGTGGGCGTGGGCGCCAGCCGCGTGCGCGACCTGTTCCGCAAGGCCAAGGAGAAGGCCCCCTGCATCATCTTCATCGACGAGATTGACGCCGTAGGCCGCCAGCGCGGTGCCGGCATCGGTGGTGGCAACGACGAGCGGGAGCAGACCCTCAACCAGCTGCTCACCGAGATGGACGGCTTTGAGGAGAACTCCGGCGTGATCCTGCTGGCGGCCACCAACCGCCCCGATGTGCTCGATACCGCATTGATGCGCCCCGGCCGTTTCGACCGCCAGATCCATGTGGACCTGCCTGATCGGCGGGGCCGGGAAGCCATTCTCTCGGTGCATGCCCGCAGCCGTCCCCTCGGTCCCGAGGTGTCCCTGGCCGATTGGGCCAGCCGCACCCCGGGCTTTTCCGGGGCAGATTTGTCCAACCTGCTGAATGAGGCGGCGATCCTCACGGCCCGCCGCGACCGTCAGACCATCGACGAGCAGGCTCTCAGTGATGCCCTGGAGCGCATCACCATGGGCCTCACGGCGGCTCCCCTGCAGGACAGCGCGAAAAAACGCCTGATCGCTTACCACGAGGTGGGCCACGCCCTGCTCACCACCCTGCTGCCCGCCGCTGACAAGCTCGACAAGGTGACGCTGCTCCCCAGGGCCGGCGGCATCGGCGGTTTCGCCCGCACCATGCCCGATGAGGAGGTGTTGGACTCAGGCCTGATCAGCAAGGCCTATCTGCGGGCCCGCATGGTGGTGGCCATGGGTGGCCGGGCGGCGGAGCTGGTGGTGTTTGGTCCCAGTGAGGTGACCCAGGGTGCCTCCAGTGATCTGGAGATGGTGTCGCGCATCTCACGCGAGATGGTGACCCGCTACGGCTTCTCCACCCTGGGGCCTGTGGCCCTGGAGA
Source organism: Vulcanococcus sp. (assembly GCA_044341905.1). Classification (GTDB taxonomy): domain Bacteria; phylum Cyanobacteriota; class Cyanobacteriia; order PCC-6307; family Cyanobiaceae; genus Vulcanococcus. The sequence continues at coordinate 1,976 of JBIIQU010000242.1, forward strand.
CCGATGGCGGCGAGGTGTTTCTCGGCCGTGATTGGTTGCGCTCCGAGCCCCACTACTCCCGCGAAACCGGCAATCGCATCGATCAGCAGGTGCGGCAGTTGGCCACCGCCGCTCTGGATCAGGCGGTGGCGCTGCTGCGCCCGCGCCGGAAGCTTATGGATGAGCTCGTGAACTTGTTGATTGAGCAGGAAACGATTGAGGGCGAGGAGTTCCAGGCGGTGGTGGAGCGCCATGGGGGCTCCCTGAGTGGCCAAGCCCTAGGTGAACCGAATGTCCAGGCTGCGCAGCTGGGTGTGTAGGCCAGCGTCCTGGATGGGTAGCAGCAGGGCTGTGCGCCCGCTTTCATTGCCATGGGCATGCCAGTGGCCAGGCGGAGTGATGAAGGCACCGCCGGCCTCCCAGTCGATCCGCCGGGGATCGCGAATCGTTCCGTCAGGATTCAGCTCGGTGCCCACGAGGGTGTAGCAACCGGGATCGCAGTCCACGATCAGATCGAGGGCCACCGATTGATGGCGATGGGCGGCCTGGGTAGCTCCGGCCGGCACCATGCCGAACATGGCCCAGAGCACGTGGGTCACGGTGCGGGTGGACGGTAGATCGCGGTTGGCCAGCAGCAGGCTGAGCCGGTTGCTCTTGGCGCTGCTGGGGTCGGCGGCGAGGGCCTTCAGTTCCGCGAGCAACCACGCGCTTGGGTAGTGGGTGGCTTCGAAGCGGGGCTGGCTGGGCAGCACGCCCAAGTACTGCAGCAGGGGTGCATCGTTGACCCAATACAGCACGCTGGTGGTGTCGGCCTCCAGGAGCGGAGCGGCCCCTGCGGGCAACACGAACAGATCGCCGGTTTGCCAGGCGAGGCTCACGGCAGGGCTGGCCGCTTCGGCGCCGCGCTCGCAGCGACCTTTGCCCGACAGCACATAGAAGAGGGAGCTCGTGGCTGGGGCC
>JBIIQU010000243.1:0-2913 GCA_044341905.1 Vulcanococcus sp.
GGGGCCAAAGTTGGCTCTGACACTATCATCGTGGGCCACCAGCCCTGTTGTGCCAATGGATCTCAACGCGTATCAGCAGGGGGCCCGCACCACGGCGAAGTACCCCGATGTGGGCAGCAATCCCATCTACCCCACCCTGGGGCTCTGTGGTGAAGCCGGCGAGGTGGCCGACAAGGTGAAGAAGGTGCTGCGGGACCAGGGCGGCCAGTTCTCGGCGGAGGTGCGCGAAGCCCTCAAGCTGGAGCTGGGGGACGTGCTCTGGTACGTGGCCCAGCTGGCCAGTGAGCTGGATTTCGAGCTGGCGGAGATCGCCGAGGCCAATCTGGCCAAGCTGGCCAGCCGCGCCGCCCGTAACGTGATCTCCGGCAGCGGCGACCACCGGTGAAACGAGTTTTCTTCGCCTTGGTGCTGGTGGTGTTGACCCTGTTCAGCCCCCTAGCGCCTCCGGCCCAGGCGGCGGGACTCACGGTGTCGGAGGTGAGCCTCGATCCCTGCCCCGCCGATGACATCGGCGCCCAACCCCAGCTGCGCCGCCCCAGTGGGGCCAGCTGCTTCGTGCTGCGGGGCACGGTGAGCAACCCGGGCCGCAAGCCGGTGGTGGATACCGATGTGTTTGCCCAGATCCTCGATGCCAGCGGTGAACCGGTGCTGCAGAACCGCTCGCGGGTGGGCTCCATCGGCGATGTCCCCCCCGGCTCCTCCAGCTTTGCCCTCCGCTTGGCTGTGCCCGCTGGCACCCCTGGACCCTTCAGCTTTTCCAACGTGAAGGCCCGCGGCTTCAGCGCCCCTGTGCGTACCCGGGCCGGCGAGTTCGACGACCTGTTGCCCCTCGAGCAGGCCGTGGCGGATCAGTAGCCCGCGCTCAGCACGCTGACGCTGGCTGCACCCAGGAGCTGCTGCACCAGGCTCAGGGCCAGAAAGGCCAGGATCGCCGAGAGATCGAGCCCACCCAGCGGTGGGATCAGCCCGCGGAAGGCGTTCAGGTAGGGGTCGGTGATCGAACTCACCGTGGAGAGCACGGGATTGCCCCAGTCCAGGTTGGGGAACCAGGTGAGCAGCACGCGCACCAACAGGATCAGGGAATAGATCTCCAGGGTGCTGGCGAGCACGCTCAGCAATTGGCTCAACACGTCCATGGGCTCTGGGGATCGAACCACAACTCTATGGAGGGCTTAGGCGGCCTGCTCCAGGTCGGGTGGATTGTGGGCCGTGACCGCCCGTTTGGCCGCCACCAACTCCTCGGTTTTCACCGAGAAGGTGCGATGGAACTTCTCGCTGAGGGTGAGCCAGTAGGAGCGGCCCTCGCTCTGGCGCTTGCGTTCGATGAAGTTTTGGGCCAGCAGTTCCTTGATGTGGTCATAGGCGCCGGAGCCCCGCAGCTCCACCAGATCCGATTGGAGGATGCGCTTCTTCAGCGCAATGGTGGCGAGGGTGCGCAGGGCCGCTGTGGAGAGATCAACCGGCAGCAGGTTCTGCACCAGATCACCCAGGCCGTCGCGGAGCTGCAGGCTGTAGCGCTGCCCCTCCTGGCGGATCTCCAGGGCGGTGTCGCGATGGGCGTAGTCGGCCATCAGAGTGATGAGCCCCATTTCCGCCTGGTCGCGGCTTACGGCGGCGATCTCTGCCAGTTCCCCCAGGGTGAGGGCCCGGCCTTTGAGGTAGAGGATGGCCTCCATGCGGGCCGGCAGGGAGAGGGCCGGGTCGTGGGGCTGACTTTCGGCCTGGCTGGACATTCAGGTTCTCCAGCTCGGTGTAGAAGGCAAGTTATCCCACGCCTACGGCACCGGCCACCTCGCCGAGAAACAGCCGGTAGGCGGGGTTCTCAGTCTCGTTTTCGTACTGATAGCCGAGGCCATCGAGGAAGCTCTGCCACTCGCCCATCTCCGCCGGCGGTACCTGCACGCCCACCACGATGCGGCCCACGTCCGCCCCGTGGTTGCGGTAGTGAAAGATGCTGATGTTCCAGTTGGGATGCAGGCTTGTGAGGAACTTCATCAGCGCTCCCGGCCGCTCGGGGAACTCGAAGCGATAGAGCAATTCCTCCCCCTGGCTCGCGGCTTCGGCGGCACTGGCGGGAAGACGGCCCCCCACCATGTGGCGCAGATGCAGCTTGGCCAGCTCGTTGTTGGAGAGATCCAGGCAGGCGAAGCCGGCGTTCTGAACATCGGTGATCAGCTGCTGCTCATCGGCTGAGCCACTGGTCTGCACACCCACGAAGATGTGGGCGCGCTTGGGATCGGCCAGGCGATAGCTGAATTCCGTGAGGCTGCGGTTGCCCAGCAGGGTGCAGAAGCGCCGCAGGCTGCCCGTTTCCTCCGGGATCTCCACGGCCAACATGGCTTCGCGGTCTTCGCTGATCTCGGTGCGTTCGGCCACAAAGCGCAGCCGATCGAAGTTCATGTTGGCGCCGCAACTCACCGCCACCAGCGTTTTGCCGTGCAGCTGCCGCCGGGCGATATCGGCCTTCATGCCCGCCACGGCCAGGGCGCCGGCGGGTTCCAGGATCGAACGGGTGTCCTCGAACACGTCCTTGATGGCGGCACAGATGGCGTCGGTGTCCACGGTCACCATCGCGTCCACGTAGTGCCGCGCCAGCTCAAAGGTCTGGGCGCCCACCTGGCGCACCGCCACGCCATCGGCGAACAGGCCCACCTGCTCCAGCTTCACCCGTTCCCCCAGGGCCAGGGAACGGGTCATGGCATCGGCATCCACCGGTTCCACCCCGATCACTTCCACCTGGGGCCACAGGTTTTTCACGTAGGCGGCGATGCCGGCGATCAGGCCGCCACCGCCCACCGCCACGTAGATGGCGTCGGGCGGTTCCGAGCACTGGCGCAGGATCTCGAGGGCGATGGTGCCCTGGCCGGCGATCACCTCCGGATCGTCGAAGGGATGGATGAAGGTGAGCCCCCG
>JBIIQU010000001.1:0-34486 GCA_044341905.1 Vulcanococcus sp.
GGTCGTTGCCTGCAGCCACCGAGATCCTGGTGATGGCGGGCCATGCCGATTCCCAGGGGATCGCGGGTTCGGGCACCGCCGGAGCTGCGGTGGCGCTGGCGGGCCTGGCCCCCATGCAGCCCGGCATCACCGACGAGCTCTACTGGAACCTGGCGGTGGCCCAGGCGGTGGTGGCCCGCGGCCAGCTGCGCGGTCTCAACATCCGCTACTACGAGCCACCCCTGCGCACGATCCACCACCAGGACGACCCGCGCACCAACTGGAGCGTGGGCCAGCGCCATGTCCGGAGTGGGGGCTACGCCCTGGAGATTCACTTCGATGCCTACGGCTCGAGTGGCATCGGCTCCGGAGTGATCCCGGCCCTGCAGGGCCCTTTCACGCGGGTGGATGAAAGCCTGGCCGCCGCCTTCGGGGCCTATCCCATGGGGTTCCGCGGCGGCCTGGGTGGGCCGCGCCGGGGGGTCACCCTGCTCGAGATCGGCAAGCTCGAAGGGGCCTTGGAGGCCACCCTGCGGGATCCCAGCCGCCGTGAGGCGGCCATCGCCTTCATCGCCGATCGCGTTGCGCTGGCCCTGGCGGGTGGCCTGGATCAGCCGTTGGTCAGCCCACCGCCCCGTGGGGTTGGCAGCGTGCCGCCAGGGAGGGGTCGCCCAGCCAGTTCTGGGGGCGGGTGAACAGATCCGTGAGCAGTGCCTCACGGCTGCCGGCTTCAGCCTGATACCCGTACTCCCAGCGCACCAAGGGCGGCAGCGACATCAGGATCGACTCGGTGCGGCCATTGGTCTGCAGGCCGAAGATCGTGCCCCGGTCGAACACCAGGTTGAACTCCACGTAGCGGCCGCGGCGGTAGAGCTGGAAGTCGCGCTCGCGGGTACCGAAGGGGGTGAACTGCCGCTTCTCGGCGATGGGCAGATAGCTCGGCAGGAAGGCGTTGCCGCAGGCGGAGGCCAGCTGGAACAGCTGCTCCCAGCTCTGGTTCACGGCACCGGCGGCCTGGCTGGCGGCCGCCGCGGGGCCGTTCGGATCCTGGCCCTTGTAGAGCACGCCGCGGGGATCCTGGTAGTCGTAGAAGATCCCGCCCACACCGCGGGTTTCCTGGCGGTGCTTGAGGAAGAAATACTCATCGCACCAGGGCTTGAACACCGGGTAGTAGGCCGGGTTCACGCTGTCGCAGGCCCCCTTGAGGGTGCGGTGGAAGTGCTGGGCGTCCTCCAGGAACGGGTAGTAGGGGGTGAGGTCGGCGCCACCGCCGAACCACCACACCGGGCCCGCCTCGAAGTAGCGGTAATTGAGGTGAATGGTGGGGATATAGGGATTGCGGGGGTGCAGCACCATCGAGGTGCCGGTGGCAAACCAGCGGTGTCCCTTGGCCTCGGGCCGCTGGCTGAGGATCGACGGGGGCAATTCCGAGCCCTCCACCTCCGAGAAGTTCACACCGCCCTGCTCGAACACGCGGCCCTGCTTCATCACCCGGGAGCGGCCGCCACCGCCTTCCGGACGCACCCAGCTTTCTTCCGCGAAGCTGCCCACGCCATCGAATTGCTCGAGGCCGGCGCAGATGGAGTCCTGCAGCCCCATCAGCAGGGCCTTGGCCCGGGCCCGGGAATCGGCGGGAGGGGCCTCCAGGGCCGGCACGGCGGGCATGGCGTCGGCGCTGGCTGGGCGGAGCCCGGTCACCTTGTTCTTCGCGCGGGACAGCAGGCCCTTCAACATCAACGCCACACCCCAGGGGGTGCCAGATCACGGCCTCACCTTTTCAGCCCGCGGTCCCAGCGCACAAGCTCTCGAGAGAGTTTGTCATCACGATCATGGAATGTCTGGCCCTCAAGGTGCCAGAACAGGGCCCCTAGGATCCAGACCCCCGCTCAGTTCTGCCGGATGGCCATCGCCGATCCAGCTCTCGCCCAGGCCCTTGCCGCGCTTGAGCCCCTCCAGGATGCCGGTAGTGGTCGCAGCCTGCTGGCACTGGAGTGGATCCAGCAGGTGCGCCTGCAGGGCAGCCGCGTGGTGTTCCGTTTGGCGCTGCCGGGCTTTGCCAACAGCCAGCGGGATCGGATCGCGGCAGAAGCCCGCACGGCGTTGCTGCAACTCAGCGGGATCGACGACGTTCAGATCGAAGTGGCGCAGCCCGCTGAAGCGGCGGCGGCCCATGCCCATAGCCATGGGGGCGCCCCCATCGGAGCCGCTGGCCACGGTGGCGGTGGTCCGGAGCGCCAGCCCGTGCCCGGGGTGAAGCAGGTGATTGCCGTGAGTAGTGGCAAGGGCGGCGTTGGCAAGAGCACCGTGGCGGTGAACCTGGCCTGCGCCCTCGCGGCCAGTGGCCTCAAGGTGGGCCTGTTGGATGCCGATATCTACGGCCCTAATGCCCCCACGATGCTCGGGGTGGCCGATCGCACCCCCGAGGTGCGGGGCAGTGGCAACGAGCAGATCCTTACCCCGATCGAGAGCTGTGGCATTGCCATGGTGTCGATGGGGCTGCTGATCGCCGAGAACCAGCCCGTGATCTGGCGTGGACCGATGCTCAACGGCATCATTCGCCAGTTCCTCTATCAAGTGGACTGGGGCGAACGGGATGTGCTCGTGGTGGATCTTCCCCCCGGCACCGGCGATGCCCAGTTGAGCCTGGCCCAGGCTGTGCCCATGGCCGGTGTGATTGTGGTCACTACTCCGCAGACCGTGTCGTTGCAGGACGCGCGGCGAGGGCTGGCCATGTTCCTGCAGATGGGCGTGCCGGTGCTGGGGGTGGTGGAGAACATGACCGCCTTCATTCCGCCCGACGCGCCCGACAAGCGCTACGAACTGTTCGGCTCCGGTGGCGGGGCCCTGTTGGCCGAGGAGGCCGGCGTGCCGCTGCTGGCCCAGTTGCCCATGGAACTGGCGGTGGTTCAGGGCGGTGATGCGGGCCGGCCGGCGGTGCTCAGCGCCCCGGCCTCTCTCACGGCCGAGGCCTTCCGCCACTTGGCCGAGCGGGTGCTCGGCGGCGTGCCGGTGGCATGACGCTGCTCGGCCTCTGGGGCAGGCGCACCGGCATGTTCGGCAGCGGCAAGTTGCGGCGCCGCCGCTGGGTGGACGGCGTGGACAAGCTGCTCTGGTGGATTCCCCTGGCGATGATCTTCATCGCCGGAATCCTGATCGCCAGCACCCAGCGCCAGGCCGATTACGCCGATTGGTATCAGCACTGGGTCACCGCCGCCGTGGGCCTGGTGATCGCCCTGCTGCTGGCGCGGGTGCCCCTGGAGCGGATCAGCAGCTGGCAGTGGCCCATCTACGGCGCCATGGTGGCCAGCTTGGTCGCCGTGCGGATCGTGGGCGTCAGCGCCCTGGGCGCCCAGAGCTGGATCAACATCGCCGGCTTCCACGTGCAGCCCTCCGAGTTCGCCAAGGTGGCGGCGATCCTGTTACTGGCCAGGGTGCTGTCCCGCCATCCGGTGGAGCGCCCCGTGGATCTGCTGCGGCCTGTGGCGATGATCAGCATCCCCTGGCTGCTGGTGTTTGTTCAGCCCGATCTGGGCAGCTCGCTGGTGTTCGGTGCCGTGCTGCTCGTGATGATGTTCTGGTCGGGTATGCCCGGGGCCTGGGTGATGCTCTTCATGGCACCACTGTTCACGGCGATCCTGGCCGGTGCCTTTCCCTGGCTGCTCGTGGCCTGGATCCCCGCCATGGGCTGGTTGGCCTGGACATCCCTGCCCTGGAAACGGGTGGGCCTGGGCGTGGTGCTGGCCATGCAGGGGGCTTTTGCCGTTGGTACCCCGTGGCTGTGGAACAACTTTCTGCAGCCCCACCAGCGCGCCCGGCTCACGATGTTTCTTGACCCATCCCAGGACCCCCTGGGCGGGGGGTATCACCTGCTGCAGAGCACCGTGGGGATTGGCTCCGGGGGGATTCTGGGTACCGGATTGATGCAGGGCCACCTCACGCTGCTGCGCTTCATCCCCGAGCAGCACACCGATTTCATCTTCAGTGCCCTGGGCGAGGAAACCGGGTTCATCGGCTCGATGGCGGTGGTGCTGGGCTTTGTGGTGTGGATCTGGCGGTTGCTGCAGATCGCCGGAAAGGCCCGCACGGATTACGAGTCGCTGGTGGTGGTGGGGATCGGGGCGATGGTGATGTTTCAGGTGGTGGTGAACATCAACATGACCATTGGCCTGGGGCCGATCACCGGGATTCCCTTGCCCTGGCTGAGTTATGGGCGCTCGGCCATGTTGGTGAACTTCATCGCCCTCGGCCTGTGTGCCTCGGTGGCCCGCCGCGGCATCTCTGCCCAGGGCCGCCGCTGATGGCGGCCTCAGCCAGCGGCAGCCTGGAGTCCCTGCGGCAGCTGTTGGCCGCGGGTGTCCCCGCCGGTCGCAGCGACGAGGACAGCATTCGCCGCCAGTGGTGGGCGGCCCTGGCCACCCTTCAGGAGGATTTCCTGCTGCCCTTGCAGCCCCTGCAGGGGGTGTGGCTGGCCTCGCCCCTGCCGGCCCTCTATGAACCAGCCCTGCTCGCCCAGCTGCAGGGCTGGGTGTGGGCTCCGCAGGAGCTGGGGGACCTCTTTACCCAAGCGGCTCCCCTGTTGCCCAGCTCCCGCGCCGCCAGTGCGCCGCCGGCGCGGGAGGCCCTTGGGGGCTTCAGTCGGCTGCCCTTGGAGGAGGGCGATGGCAGTGATCCCCTGCTGTTGGTGATCACCCCCCAACTGCAGGTGGCCCTGACCCTGGCGGGTCCCCCCCAGGCGCGGCAGCTGGCGGTGCGCTTCGATCCGTCCACCCTCTCGGCGGCCCTGACCCTGCTGGATGGGCGCCTGCAGCGCTGCGCTCCGCACCAGGGCAGGCGGTTGCGGGAGGCGTTGCAGGCCCTGGGCCCGCTGCAGAGCGATGGGCAATTGGCGGAGGCGTTCTGGCCGCGGCTGGCGGAACGGCTGGCCTCCATGGCTCCCAGCGTGACCCTGCAGCCCCTGGTGCATCGCAGTGATGGCCAGGAGGCGAAGCCTGCCCCCAGCAGTGAACTGGCCCTGCTCGAGGCCCTCACCCATGAGGTGCGCACCCCCCTGGCCACCATTCGCACCCTGATTCGCTCCCTGTTGCGCCGGGCCGATCTCTCCGAGCTGGTGCGCCAGCGGTTGCAGCAGATCGACGGCGAATGCAGTGAGCAGATCGATCGCTTCGGCCTGATCTTCCACGCTGCTGAACTGCAGCGCCAACCGGGCCCGGTGCCGGCCCAGCGGCTGGCCCGCACCGACCTGGCCCAGCTGCTGCGGCAGCTTGAGCCCCTCTGCCGGCACCAGCTGGAACGCCGCGGTCTGCTGCTGGAGCTGGAGATAGCGGCGGAGCTGCCGCCCGTGCTCAGTGATCCCAGCCGCCTCGAGACCATGCTCGGTGGCTTGATCGATCGGTTCAGCCGTGGCCTGCCGGCCGGCTCGCGCGTGCTGCTCAGCCTGCAGCCGGCCGGTGCGCGGCTCAAGCTGCGACTCAGTGGGGCCGGGGATCCGGCGTTTGGAACCGTGCCGGAGGCCGGCGAGCGCCGCTCCGTGGGGCCCGTGCTCAGCTGGAATCCCGGCACCGGCAGCCTGCAGCTCAGCCGCCAGGCCACCCAGCGGCTGTTCCACAGCCTTGGCGGGCGGCTCACTGAGCGCTCGGGCAACGACCTCACGGTGTTCTTCCCCGTGGCTCCCGGCTAGGCGTTTGTTGACGGGTGTGAAGAGAGGGCCAGACCCGTCTGTCTGCCCCAAAACACGGTGCTAGCTTCCGAGCGAAACGGTCTGCCGATTCCCTTCTCAGGACCCTTCTCTGAAAAAGCCATGGCATTGAGCGGTCAACTCCCGAAGTACATCGGCAGCACGGGCGGTCTGCTCAACGCCGCTGAAACCGAAGAGAAGTACGCCATCACCTGGACCAGCTCCAAGGTTCAGCCCTTCGAGCTTCCCACCGGTGGCGCCGCCCACATGAACGAGGGCGAAAACATCATGTACTTCGCCCGCAAGGAGCAGTGCCTGGCGCTGGGTACCCAGCTGCGCACGAAGTTCAAGCCCCGGATCGAGGACTACAAGATCTATCGGATCTTCCCCGGTGGTGACACCGAGTTCCTGCACCCCAAGGATGGTGTGTTCCCTGAGAAAGTGAACGAAGGTCGGGTGATGGTGGGCCATAACGCCCGTCGCATCGGCCAGAACGGCAACCCTTCCAGCATCAAGTTCACCGGTAAGAACACCTTCGATTCCTGATCGAGCTCCGGTTGCACCCGTAGCGGCCGCAACCCAGCCAACCTCTATAAAGGCGGGGCCAGGCGCCCCGTTTTTTTTGCCTGCCCGTTGCCGTGATGCCTTCCCCCGATCGCGCCACCTTTCTGGACCAGGCCGCGGCGGGCAGCACCTTCATCCCAGTGGTGCGCTGCTGGCCGGCTGATCTGGAAACTCCCCTCACCACTTGGTTGAAGGTGGGGGCCGCCAGCGACCACGGCGTGCTGCTCGAGTCGGTGGAGGGCGGTGAGCGTATTGGCCGCTGGAGCTTTGTGGTGAGTGATCCCCTGTGGACCCTCACGGTGCGGGCGGATCAGGCGGAGCAGCGCTGGCGTGATGGTCGCTGTGACCACCATCAGGGCAACCCGTTCGATCTGCTGCGCCAGGCCCTGGCGCCCTACAGCGCTCCGCCGGTGCCAGGGCTTCCGCCGGTGGGGCAGCTGTTCGGCTTCTGGGGGTATGAATTGATCCGCTGGATTGAACCCAGCGTGTCGGTGCACCCCACAGCGTCCGATGGGCCGCCCGATGGCTGCTGGATGTTGGCCGACAGCCTGCTGGTGTTCGACCAGGTGAAGCGCCAGATCACTGCGGTGGCCTACGCCGATCTCACGGCCGCCGCGGATCCGGCCGCGGCCTACGACGCTGCCGTGGCCCGGCTGGATGCCCTGGAGGGCCAGATGCATCAGCCCTTGCCCCCGGGTGTGACACCGCTGGACTGGCATGACAGCCCTGGCCTGGAGCTCGAGACCCGCAGCAATCGCAGCCGCGACGACTTCGAAGCGGCGGTGCTCACGGCCAAGGAGCACATCGCCGCCGGTGACGTGTTCCAGCTGGTGATCAGCCAGCGCCTGGAAACCCAGATTCAGCGCGAGCCCTTTGAGCTCTATCGCAGCCTGCGGATGGTGAATCCCTCGCCGTACATGGCCTTCTTCAACTTCGGCGGCTGGCACCTGATTGGCTCCAGCCCTGAGGTGATGGTGAAGGCCGAACCCCTGGCCGATGGCAGTGGCCGGGTGAAGGCCTCGCTGCGGCCCATCGCCGGCACCCGGCCCCGGGGCGCCGATCCCGCGGAGGACAGGGCCCTCGAGGCCGATCTGTTGGCCGATCCCAAGGAGCGGGCCGAGCACGTGATGCTGGTGGATCTGGGCCGCAACGACCTCGGCCGTGTCTGTGAGCCCGGCACGGTGCGTGTGAGCGAGCTGATGGTGATCGAGCGCTACTCCCACGTGATGCACATCGTGAGCGAAGTGGAGGGGTTGCTGGATTCCCGGCACGATGTCTGGGATCTGCTGATGGCCTCCTTCCCGGCGGGCACCGTGAGTGGAGCCCCCAAGATCCGGGCGATGCAGCTGATTAACCAGCTCGAGCCTGATGCCCGGGGCCCCTATTCCGGCGTCTATGGCGCCATGGATCTGGGGGGCGCCCTGAACACCGCCATCACCATCCGCACCATGGTGGTGCTGCCCGCCGCCGATGGCAGCTGGCGGGTGCAGGTGCAGGCCGGTGCCGGCCTGGTGGCTGATTCGGTGCCAGCCTCGGAGTACCAGGAAACCCTCAACAAGGCGCGCGGCATGCTCAAGGCTCTGGCCTGCCTGCAATGACAGGGACTCTTCTGCTCAAGGGCTTTGAGGTGGAGCTGTTCACCGGCCAGCCCGACGGGACCGTGGTGGGTTGCTCGGCTGAGGCGGCGGCGGCCCTTGAGGGCTTTGTGACCGAGCCCGATTGCCGCAATCTCGAGTACACCACGCCACCGGATGCCAGCTACCCGGCCCAGCTGGAGCTGCTGTTGGAGCCCCGCCGGCGGCTGCGGATGTGGCTGGCCCAGCGGGGGCTCACCCTGCTGCCCGGCAGCACCCTGAGCACGGGCGACAGCACCCGCTTCGAGCGCTCCAACCCCGACAACCCCTATCACGCCTACATCGAGGCCAGCTACGGCACCCGGGTGGTGACGGCCAGTGTGCACATCAACCTGGGCCTCACCGATATGGATGCCCTGTTTGCGGCCTGCCGACTGGTGCGCTGCGAGGCGGCCCTGCTGCTGGCCCTCAGTGCCTGTTCCCCCTTTGTGGATGGCCGCGTCAGCGGCGCCCATTCCCAGCGCTGGTTGCAGTTCCCGATCACGCCCGAGCAGGTGCCCCTGTTCACCAGTCATCAGCACTACAGCCGCTGGGTGGAGCAGCAGCTGGCCCTCGGCACGATGCAGAACGTGCGCCATCTCTGGACCTCCGTGCGTCCCAATGGAGAGGACCGGCCCCACGATCTCAATCGCCTCGAGATCCGCATTTGTGATCTCATTGCCGATCCGGAGCTGTTGCTGGCGGTTACGGCCTTTGCGGAACTCCGCATCCATCAGCTCCTGCGTGACCCCGCCAGCCACGATCCGCTGCGGGCCAGTGCCCTGGATGCCGAGCAGCTGGCTGAGCTGGCCGATGCCAACGACCGCAGCGCCGCCCGCAGCAGCCTGGAAGCCCGGCTCCACCACTGGCGCACGGGGGAGCCGGTGATCGCCCGCGACTGGATTGCCGCGGAGCTCGAGGCCATGGCCCCCCTGGCGGCGGAGCTGGGCCTGCAGGGCGTTCTGGCGCCTGTGCAGCAGGTGCTCAGCCAGGGGAATCAGGCCATGCAGTGGCTGGCGGCCCATGCTGCGGGTCGCTCCGTGGCCATGTTGGTGGCCGATGGTGCGGCGGCGATGGCCGCGCTGGAGGCCAGACTGAATGCAGGCCTTGCGACAGATCGAACCGGCACTTTGGGATGATCATGGATCGCCCGCTTGCCGTGCCCACCTCCATGGGGCCAACCCTTGCTGCCACTGGCTCTGATCCAGCAACCGGCCTTGCGGCTGGTGCCGCCGAGCCGAGGGTGATGCGCCTGCTGGGTGAACGGCTCGAGCTGGTGGAAGACCTCTGGCAGACCGTGCTGCGCAGTGAGTGCCCCCCCCAGCAGGCCGAGCGCCTGCTGCGCATGAAGGAGCTCAGCAACGGCATTGATGGCGGAGCTCCTGATCAGGCCTCCGAGGCGGCCACCGCGGCGATCGTGCAGTTGATCCGCGACATGGACCTGGCGGAGGCCATCGCCGCGGCCCGGGCCTTTTCCCTCTATTTCCAGCTGGTCAACATCCTCGAGCAGCACATCGAGGAAGACAGCTACCTCGCCAGCCTCCAGGCCCAGCACCCCGATGCGGTGAGCGATCCCTTTATCCCGCCGCTGGCCACCCAGACCGAGCCGGCCACCTTCCGGGAGCTCTTTGCCCGTCTGCGGGGCCTGGGGGTGCCGCCCGCCCAGATCGAGCAGCTGCTCCAGGAGCTGGACATCCGCCTGGTGTTCACGGCCCACCCCACGGAGATCGTGCGCCACACCGTGCGCCACAAGCAGCGCCGGGTGGCGGCTCTGATCCAGAAACTGCAGCAGAGCCAGCCCCTCAATGTGGACGATCGCCACAGCCTGCGCCAGCAGCTGGAGGAGGAGATCCGGCTCTGGTGGCGCACCGATGAACTGCACCAGTTCAAGCCCTCGGTGCTGGACGAGGTGGATTACGCCCTCCACTACTTCCAGCAGGTGCTGTTCGGGGCCATGCCGCAGCTGCGCCAGCGCATCCGCACGGCCCTGGCGGCTAACTACCCCGATGTGGTGCCCCCCAGCGATGCCTTCTGCACCTTCGGCTCCTGGGTGGGTTCAGACCGTGACGGCAACCCGTCGGTTACCCCTGAGATCACGTGGCGCACGGCCTGTTATCAGCGCCAGCTGATGCTGGATCGCTACATCGCGGCGGTGGCTGATCTGCGCGATCAGCTCAGCATCTCGATGCAGTGGAGCCAGGTGAGCGCTCCCTTGCTCGAGTCGCTCGAGATGGACAGGCTGCGCTTTCCGGAGATCTACGAGGAGCGCGCCGCCCGTTACCGGCTCGAGCCCTATCGCCTCAAGATCAGCTACGTGCTGGAGCGCCTCAAGCTCACCCAGCAGCGCAACCAGCAGCTGGCTGCCGCCGGTTGGGAAGCCCCGGGCGATGCCAAGCCGGCGCTGCCGGATTTCGGCCAGGGCTCCCTGGCTCCGGCGCCAGCCCCGGAGCTCCACTACGCCTCCGTGACCGAGTTCCGCAGCGACCTGGAACTGATCCAGGACAGCCTGCAGGGCACGGGCCTCAGCTGTGAGCCGTTACAGGGCCTGATCGCCCAGGTGCACACCTTTGCCTTCTGTCTGGCCAGCCTGGATATTCGCCAGGAGAGCACCCGCCACAGTGACGCCCTCGATGAGCTGAGTCGTTATCTGCAGCTGCCCCAGCCCTACTCCGAGATGGATGAGGAGCAGAAGGTGCAGTGGCTGCTCACCGAGCTCAAGACGCGGCGGCCCCTGATTCCGCCTGCGGTGCAGTGGACGCCCGCCACGGCTGAAACTTTCGATGTGCTGCGCATGCTGCATCGCCTGCAGCAGGAGTTCGGCGGCCGCATCTGTCGCACCTATGTGATCTCCATGAGTCACACGGTGTCGGATCTGTTGGAGGTGCTGCTGCTGGCCAAGGAGGCTGGCCTGGTGGATCCCATGGCCCAGCGTTCCGACCTGCTGGTGGTGCCCCTGTTTGAAACGGTGGAAGACCTCAAGGCCGCCCCGGCGGTGATGGAGCGGCTGTTCGAGGAGCCCTTCTACCGCCAGTTGCTGGTGAGCAGCAGCCCCACCAGCCGGCCCCTGCAGGAGCTGATGCTCGGCTACTCCGACAGCAACAAGGACTCTGGCTTCCTCTCCAGCAACTGGGAGATTCACCAGGCCCAGATCGCCCTGCAGCAGCTCGCCACCCGCCACGACGTGGCCCTGCGTATCTTCCACGGCCGCGGCGGGTCTGTGGGCCGTGGGGGTGGACCTGCCTACCAGGCGATCTTGGCCCAGCCCAGCGGCACCCTCAGCGGCCGCATCAAGATCACCGAACAGGGTGAGGTGCTGGCGTCCAAATACTCCCTGCCGGAGTTGGCGCTCTACAACCTGGAAACCGTCACCACGGCGGTGCTGCAGAACAGCCTGGTCACCAGCCATGTGGACGACACCCCCAGCTGGAACGAGCTGATGGCGCGGCTGGCGGCCCGCTCCCGCAGCCACTACCGGGCCCTGGTGCACGAGAACCCCGATCTGGTGGCCTTCTTCCAGCAGGTCACCCCGATTGAGGAGATCAGCAAGCTGCAGATCTCCAGCCGCCCGGCTCGCCGCAAGAGTGGCGCCAAGGATCTCTCCAGCCTGCGGGCGATTCCCTGGGTCTTCGGTTGGACCCAGAGCCGCTTCCTGTTGCCCAGCTGGTTCGGAGTGGGAGCTGCCCTGCAGGAGGAGGTGGATGCCGACCCCGGCCAACTGGAGCTGTTCCAGCGCCTGTACCAGCGTTGGCCCTTCTTCCGCATGCTCATCTCCAAGGTGGAGATGACCCTCTCCAAGGTGGATCTGGACCTGGCCCACCACTACGTGCAGTCGTTGGGACGGGCCGAGTCGCGCGAGGCCTTTGAGCAGATCTTCCAGGTGATCGCCAGGGAGTTTGTGCTCACCCGGGATCTGGTGCTGGCGATCACCGGTCACCAGCGCCTGCTGGATGGTGATCCGGCGCTGCAGCTCTCCGTGGAGTTGCGCAACCGCACCATCATCCCCTTGGGCTTCCTGCAGGTGGCTCTGCTGCGGCGCCTGCGGGATCAGAACCGCCAGCCCCCCATGAGTGAGGCCGCCGCCAGCGATGACGGACGCACCTACAGCCGCAGTGAGCTGCTGCGTGGTGCCCTGCTCACCATCAATGGCATCGCCGCCGGCATGCGGAACACGGGTTGAGGAGCTTCCTGGGCCCGTGCTGGATTCGCTCTTGATTCCCTTTCGCAGTCAGCCCCAGGCGCCTGTGTTGCCGGAGGGTTACAGCCTCGAAGGCGGGGCTCCTCCCGCGGCGGCGGAGCTCAATGGCCTGCTCGTGGCCTGCGGAGATCCCTCCCGCGACTGCGAGCGCCTGGAGCGGGCCCTGGCCCGCAGTGCCTGGCAGCTCACCGTGCGTAACAGCACCGGTGCGCTGGTGGGATTTGTGCGGGCCACCAGTGATCTGGCCCTCAATGCCAACCTCTGGGACCTCAGCGTTCATCCCAGCGAAACGGAGCACGTACAGCAACTGCTGCTCGTGCTGGTGCATGGTGCCCTCGGGCGGCTGCGGCGGGAGTTGCCCGGTTGCAGCATTTCGGTGGCGGCGCCACCGGTGGCTTTGGAGGCCCTGCGACGCCATGGCTTTGTGGTGGATCCCGGCGGCATCCGTGCCATGGGTCTGCGTCTCTAGCCAGACGGCACGCGTCCAGCGTGTCGGCCTGCACCCTGCAGAACCGGAAGCCAACGAGCATGGAGGGACTCGAACCCCCGACATTCAGAACCGGAATCTGACGCTCTATCCAACTGAGCTACATGCCCGTGCAGGGATCGGATCCCTCCACGGGCCTTACCTTACCCGTCAGACGGCCCCAGACCCATTCGGCTGCATCGCCTGGAGCTGCTGCACTTCCGCAACTACGGCCGGCTCAGCCTGAGCCTCGAGGCGCCGCGGCTGCTGGTGATCGGCAGCAATGGGGAGGGCAAGTCGAACCTGCTGGAGGCCGTGGAGCTGCTGGGCAGCCTGCGCTCCCATCGCTGCAGCGCCGATCGGGATCTGATCCAGCAGGGGGAGCGCCAGGCCCTGATCGCCGCCGACTGTGCGGATGGCGATCGGCTGGAGCTGGAGTTGCGCCGGCAGGGCGGTCGCCAGGCACGCCGCAACGGCAAGCTGCTGGAGCGGCAGCACGAGTTGATCGGTCCGCTGCGCTGCGTGGGGTTCAGCGCCCTGGATCTCGAGCTGGTGCGGGGGGAGCCTGCCCTGCGGCGCCAGTGGCTGGATCGGGTGGTACTGCAGCTGGAGCCCGTGTACGCCGAACTGCTCAGCCGTTACGGACGCCTGCTGCGCCAGCGGGCCCAGCTGCTGCGGCGGGGCCTGGGCCAGGGGCATCTGGGGGATCTGCTGGAGGTCTTTGATCAGCAGATGGCCCTGGTGGGCACCCGCCTGCATCGCCGCCGTCTGCGGGCCCTCACGCGGCTCCAGCCCCTGGCGGCTGCCTGGCAGCAACGGCTCAGTGGCGGCCGTGAGCAGCTGCACCTGCGCTACCGGCCTGGCAGCCTGCTGGAGGGTGAGGAGGCCGAAGCCCCTTGGCGTGAGGCCCTGTTGGAGCAGCTGCGGGCCCAGCGCGACGCGGAGCTGCGCCTCGGCCAGTGCACCGTGGGGCCCCACCGCGATGAAATTGCCCTGGAGATCGGCGAGCAGCCTGCCCGGCGCTATGGCTCGGCAGGGCAGCAGCGCACCCTGGTGCTGGCGCTCAAGCTGGCGGAGCTGAACCTGGTGCACCAGCTCTGGGGGGAGCCGCCCCTGCTGCTGCTCGACGATGTGCTTGCCGAGTTGGACCCCACCCGCCAGCAGCTGTTGCTGGAGGCCGTGGGGGAGGGGCACCAATGCCTGGTGAGTGCCACCCACCTGGGGGCCTTCAGCGGCGGTTGGCACGACTGTTCCCAGGTGGTCACCGTGACGGCCGGTTGCATCAGCGCCACGAGCTAGTGTTATGCGCTGTTTGCCTGGATCTGATGACCCAAGCGGCCTGCCTCCACCCGAACCCGGGATGGACCGGAGCTGAGAGCACCTTCTCCAATAGCCCCCAAACACCCAGTGCCACCGAGATGGTGGGCAAACACTGCATCCTCGAGCTCTACAACTGCGATCCCGCCAAGCTCGACGACGAGGCTTTCCTCAGGAACGCCATCACCACCGCTGCAAAGCGTGCTGGCGCCACTCTCCTGAATCTGATCACCCACCGGTTTGACCCCCAGGGTGTGACGGGGCTGGCTCTGTTGGCCGAATCCCATATCTCCATCCACACGTGGCCCGAGTCGGGTTACGCCGCTGTGGATGTGTTCACCTGTGGTGATCACACCATGCCGGAGCGCGCCTGCATTGTGCTGAGCGAAGAGCTCAATGCCGGCAACTACAAGCTCAAGAGCTTCCGGCGCGAAACCCCTGGTTCCGTGGCCGGTGCCGAACGGGAGCCGGTGTTGGCGGCGGCCTGATCCGCTGCTTGCCGGTCTTGAGCCCCTCCGACCGGAGGGGCTTTTTTGTGCGCGGTTCAGGGGTGCAGGTCGCGGTTGAGCTTGCCGCTCACCAGTCCCTCCAGGTCGAGGCTCACGGCCGAAAAGCCCAGCTCGCGGAAGGTGCGCACCAGCTCCAGTCGCTCCACGCGCTGCAGCAGGGCCTCCACCTGATGGCTGGGCAGTTCGATGCGTGCCGTTTCCCCCTGGCTGCGCACCCGCAGCTCCTGGAACCCCTGCTGCCGCAACCAGGCTTCGGCGGCGGCCACCCGGTGCAGGCGCTGGGCGTTGATGCTGTCGCCGTAGGGGAAGCGGGAGGCCAGGCAGGGCTGGGCAGGTTTGTCCCACCAGGGGAAGCCCAGGCTGCGGGAGATGGCACGCACGCCTGCCTTGTCGATGCCGAGCTCCGCCAGTGGCGAGACCACCCCGCGTTCGCGGGCGGCCTGGATGCCCGGCCGGTGGTCGCCCAGGTCGTCGCGGTTCACGCCGTCCAGCACCTGGGGGGGCGGGGAGCCAGGGGCCAGGGTTTCCCGCGCCACCAGGGCCAGCAGCCCGTGCAGTTCGCGCTTGCAGGCGTAGCAGCGATCGGCGGGGTTGCTGCTGTAGGCGGGATCCTCCAGCTCGGCTGTGGGGATCTCCCGGTGGCGGATGCCCATCCAGTGGGCCTGCAGGCGCGCTTCAGCTAGCAGATGGGGGGCCAGGGCCGGCGAGACGCCGGTCACCGCCAGGGCGCGATCCCCCAGTTGCTCCGCGGCGATAGCGGCCACCAGGGCGCTGTCCACGCCGCCGGAGTAGGCCACCAGCACGGCGGGATAGCCAGCCAGGTGGGCGCGGAGCCTGGCCAGGGCGTGCTCCAGCTCTGGTGGCAGGGCTTCAACGGCGCGATGCACGGGCCTCACCAGGCTCAAAGAGGGCGCAGCAGGGCCTGCGGCCCTCGTTAGGATCCAACGGTAAGTGGCCCGGCTATGGCCCCGCAGGCAACCACCGCCACCACGTCCAGTCGCAGCGGCACCGGCCGTGGCATCGGGATCCGTACTGCTGCCGATAGCAGTGAGCGGGCCCGCGGCCAGTTGCACGTCTACGACGGCGATGGCAAGGGCAAGAGCCAGGCGGCCCTGGGTGTTGTGTTGCGCACGATCGGCCTCGGCATCTGCGAGCAGAAGCGCACCCGGGTGTTGCTGTTGCGCTTCCTCAAGGGGCCCGGCCGCTCCTACGACGAGGACTCCGCCATCGAAGCCCTGCAGCAGGGGTTCCCTCACCTGATCGACCAGGTGCGCACTGGGCGTGGGGAGTTCTTCACGGCGGATGAGGCCACCCGCTTTGATCAACAGGAGGCACAGCGCGGCTGGGACATCGCCAAGGGCGCCATCGCCAGCGAGCTCTACTCGGTGGTGGTGCTCGATGAGCTCAATCCCGTGCTCGATCTGGGCCTGCTCGAGGCCGACGACGTGGTGCGCACCCTGGCGGCCAAGCCGCCGGGCATGGAAGTGATCGTGACCGGGCGCGGGGCTCCCCGCCAGTTGGTTCAGATCGCCGACCTGCATTCAGAGATGCGGGCCCATCGCCGCGATGACCGCCGCACCGCGGGCTTCGACCCCGACCTCGAGGCTGACCAGGTGCAAGGGCTCGAGGGGATCGAGATCTACACGGGGGAAGGCAAGGGCAAGAGCACCAGCGCCCTGGGCAAGGCCCTCCAGGCCATCGGCCGCGGCATCAGCCAGGACAAGAGCCATCGGGTGCTGATCCTGCAATGGCTCAAGGGCGGCAGTGGTTACACCGAAGACGCCGCCATCGCTGCCCTGCGAGAGAGCTATCCCCATCTTGTGGATCATCTGCGCTCAGGGCGCGATGCGATCGTGTGGCGCGGTCAGCAGCAGCCGATCGACTACGTGGAGGCGGAGCGCGCCTGGGAGATTGCCCGCGCTGCCATCTCCAGTGGGCTCTACAAAACCGTGATCCTCGATGAGCTCAATCCCACGGTGGATCTGGAGCTGCTGCCGGTGGAGCCGATCGTGCAGACCCTGCTGCGCAAACCGTCGGAAACCGAGGTGATCATCACCGGCCGCTGCAAGCACCAGCCGGCTTACTTCGACCTGGCCAGCGTGCACTCGGAGATGGTGTGCCACAAGCACTACGCCGAGCGCGGCGTGGATCTCAAGCGCGGGGTGGATTACTGAGGGCTGCAGCCCTCAGTAGCGGGGCACGCTCGGATCCACCTCCTGGCTCCAGGCGTCGATGCCGCCGGCCACATTGATGCCCTCGATCCCGGCCCGCTTGAGTGCGATCAGGGCCTTGGCACTGCGGCCGCCCAGCTTGCAGTGGGCGTAGAGCGTCTTGCCGGCTGCCAGCTGCTGGATGCGTTCCACGGCCGTGCCGTTCTCGATCTGGTCGAGGGGGATCAGGACGGCGCCGGGGATCACGGCAATGTCCGCCTCGGGGGGGTTGCGCACGTCGATCAACACCAAGCCACTGGTGTCGCCATCCAGCAAGGTTTTGAGCTCACTGACGCTGATGCTCTCCACGGCTCCGGCCTCCTCCTGGCCCGGGGCGCTGCCGCCCACGCCGCAGAACTCCTGGTAGTCGATCAGCTTGTCGATCACCGGCCGCTCGGGGTTGGGCCGCAGCTTCAGCTCCCGGAACTTCATGCCCAGGGCGTCGAACAGCAGCAGCCGGCCGCTGAGGGTGGTGCCGATGCCAGTGATGATCTTGACCGCCTCGGTGGCCTGGATCACGCCGATGATTCCGGGCAGCACGCCCACCACACCACCTTCGGCGCAGGAGGGCACCATGCCCGGCGGCGGCGGTTCGGGGAACAGGTCGCGGTAGTTGGGGCTTTCGGCATCCAGGTTGAACACCGTGGCCTGGCCCTCGAAGCGGAAGATCGAGCCGTACACGTTGGGCTTGCCCAGCAGCACGCAGGCGTCGTTCACCAGGTAGCGGGTGGGGAAGTTGTCCGTGCCGTCGCAGACGATGTCGTACGGGCGGATGATCTCCAGCGCGTTCTCGCTGGTGAGGGCCGTTTCGTAGAGATCCACCTGGCAGTGGGGGTTGATCTCAAGGATGCGGGCCTTGGCCGATTCGATCTTGGGCTTACCCACCCAGCTGGTGCCGTGGATCACCTGGCGCTGCAGGTTGGAGTGATCCACCACATCGAAATCCACGATCCCCAGGCGGCCCACGCCGGCGGCGGCCAGGTAGAGCAGCAGGGGCGAGCCGAGGCCGCCGGTGCCCACACACAGCACTGAGGCGGCCTTGAGGCGCTTCTGCCCCTCCATGCCCACCTCGGGCAGGATCAGGTGGCGGGCAAAGCGGGCCACCTCATCGGGGCTCAGCTGAATGCCACTGGTATTGAGGGGAAGCATGGGCCTCTGGGCGCTTTCCAGCTCCCTACTCTCCCAAATGCCCGGTCGGGTTCAAGCGTCCGCGCACACAACCAGTTGCAGCGGCCTGGCCTGGGGATCTTCTCCCCCCTCCGCCGCAGCGATCCACCAGGCCCCAAAGGCCTGATCACCGTGGGCAAGTCCGCTGCGGATCAGCATCAGCGTGGGCCCCACGCAGAGCTGCAGATCGGTGCTCGAGGGCCTGGCGGTACTGCTCGGGTGGCTATGGGCCGCACCGATCACCTGGAGTTGCCGCTGGCGAGCCCATTTCTGGGCCAGCAGCTGCTCACGTGGATCCACGGCGAAGCGGTGACCCCGCTCGCTGGCCGGCTCCCAGTGGTTCAGGCATGGCCACACCCGCAGCAGCTGCAGCTGGGCGGCAGCCTGGTGTCCCAGCAGCAGCGCGCAACCTTCCAGGGGGTGTGCGGCCTGAAACACCTGCTCCAGAACGATCAGGCAATGCCGATCTATGCGCAGGAGCTCTGGCCATGGGGCAGTCACCCGGATACCTTATGACCGCTGAACAATCAAGACTCCTGCCTCCATGACTGACGAGACCACCGATCTGAAGGAGCAGGTGAGCACCGCGGCTGAGGAGGCCGGCGCCAGCTTCAGTGAGCGCTACAGCGAAATCCTCGGCAAGGTGAACGAGACCCTCGACAAGGTCGACTGGAGCCAGATGGGCCGCATCGGCAAAGGTGTTGGCGTGCTGGTGGCCGTGATCGTTGCCCAGGTGCTGATCAAGGGCGTGCTGGACACCATCAATCTGTTGCCCGTGGTGCCCGGCCTGCTGGAGCTGTTGGGCCTGGTGGTGGTGGGCCAGTGGAGCTGGCAGAACCTCACCACCAGCGACAAGCGCAATGCCGTGGTGAGCAAGGTGCAGACCCTGCGCAAGGAATACCTCGGCTGAGAGCCGGGCGCCTGCTCGGCCTGATCCGCCGGCTGCCCTCGCCTCAGGCGCTGGGTGGCCGGCGGATCAGCGTTTGGATGCATTGCTCTGCCTGGTGCCAATAGCTGCCGCCGAACAGGTTGGCGTGGTTGAGCAGGTGATACAGGTTGTAGAGCGTCACCCGCTTCTGATGGCCTGGCTCCAGGGGCCACTCCGCCTGGTAACCGGCGAAGAAGGCCTCGGGGAAGCCGCCGAACAGTTGGGCCATCGCCAGGTCCACCTCCCGATCGCCGCGATAGACCGCGGGATCAAAGATGGCGCCGGTGTGTTCCTGGCCCGTGAGCAGCGCTGCATTGCCGCTCCACAGGTCGCCGTGCACCAACACGGGCGGCACCCGGTGCCGCTCCAACCATGTCGGGACCTGATCCAGCAGGGTGTTGGCGCCGGCTAGCCGGTGGCCTGAACGCTCGGCCTGGGCCAGCTGCACCCCCAGGCGCTGTTCGGCGAAGAACGCCCCCCAGCTCGCGCGCCAGCCATTGCATTGGGGGCCGGTGCCAATGAAGTTGTCCGCCGTCCAGCCATAGGGCGCCGCCGGGTTGTCCGGTGCCTCGGACACGCTGTTGCGGTGCAGCCGGGCCAGGCCCCTGCCGAGGCCCAACCAGCCGGCGCTGTTGTGGCTGTGGGCGCCACGGGCCAGCGGGAGCCACTCCATCAGCAGGCAGGCGTGCCTGTGCACGGAGCCCCAGTGCAGGGGGCGGGGGATGGCGAGTTCTCCACGGGCCGCGGCGGCCAGGGCACCCAGGCCGTCGGCCTCCGCTTCCAACACCGGTAGCAGGTCGGCCCGGTTGGTCTTGGCGAACAGCAGGCCCCCATCCCACAGTTGCAGCTGCCAGGCGTTGTGGATGCAGCCCCCGCCCACGGGGGTGAGGTGCCTCACCGGCTGACCCACCAGGGACTCCACCCAGGCGCTGAGCAGGGGCAGCCTCATCGCGTCACGGCAGCCGTGGTGGTACTGCCAGCATGCCGCCATGACCAGTCGCTGTGATGTGGCGGTGGTGGGGGCCGGCATCGCCGGACTCACCGCCGCAGCCCTCCTGGCCGCGGAGGGGCTGGAGGTGGTGCTGCTGGAGGCCCACAGCCAGAGCGGCGGTTGTGCCGGCACCTTCCGGCGGGGGGCGTACACCTTTGACGTGGGGGCCACCCAGGTGGCGGGCTTTGAACCCGGGGGCATCCACCAGCGGCTGTTTCGCCATTTCGGGGTGCCGTTGCCGCAGGCCGTACCCCTGGATCCGGGTTGCAGTGTGTGGCTGGCTGGTGAACCCGAGCCCATCCGGCTCTGGCGGGATCCCCAGCGCTGGCAGGCCGAGCGGCTGCGCCAGTTCCCAGGCAGTGCCCGGTTCTGGGCGCTGTGCGCGGCCCTGCACCGCAGCAACTGGGCCTTTGCTGCCCGGGATCCCGTGCTGCCCCCCCGCAATGGCTGGGATCTGGCCCGGCTGCTGGAGGCACTGAGGCCCGGAACCGTGGCCAGCGGCCTGTTCACGGCGGCCACCATCGCTGACCTGTTGCGGCTGAGTGGTTGCGGTGGCGATCGACGCTTGCGCCGCTTCCTCGATCTGCAGCTCAAGCTCTATTCGCAGGAGCCCGCCGATCGCACCGCAGCCCTCTATGGCGCCACGGTGTTGGCCATGGCCCAGGCGCCGCTGGGCCTCTGGCACCTCCAGGGCTCCATGCAGCAGTTGAGCCAGGCCCTGGAGCTGGCCCTGGCCCAGGGCGGCGGTCAGCTGCGCTTGCGGCACCGGCTGGAGCGGCTGCAGCCCGATCCTCTGGGGGGCTGGATCCTGGAGGGCGCCGGCCCGGCCCGGCGCCCCTTCCGGTTGCAGGCCGATGAGGTGGTGTGCACCCTGCCGCCCCAGGCTCTGCAGGGCTTGCTGGGTGCCGCCATGCCCCGCGCCTATGGCCGCCGGATCGAGGCCTTCGGCGATCCATCCGGCGCCCTGGTGCTGTACGGCGCCGTGCCCCGGCAATTGTTGCCCCCGGATCTGGGGCTGCATGCCCAGCTGGAGTGGGGTGATCCCGGCAACCTGTTCGTGTCGATCAGCGCCGAAGCCGATGGCCGTGCCCCGGTGGGGCAGGCCAGCCTGATCGCCAGCGTGTTCACCCCCGCCCGGCCCTGGTTCGGCCTGGAGGAAGCGGCCTACCAGCAGCGCAAGCAGCAGGCCCTGGCGGGGATCCATGCGGGCCTCGAGGCTCTGCTGGGCCTGAGGCCTGAGCAGTTTCTGCACGCCGAGTTGGCCACCCCCCGGGGTTGGGCGGGCTGGACCGGCAGGCCGTTCGGTTTTGTCGGCGGGCTGGGGCAGCACCCCAGCCGCTTTGGCCCCTTCGGCCTGGCCAGCCGCTCGCCCCTGCCGGGGCTCTGGCTCTGTGGTGATGCCATCTATCCAGGAGAGGGCACAGCCGGAGTGAGCCTCTCGGCGCTGATGGCCTGCCGGCAGTTGCTGGCGCGGCGCGGCCATGCCCTGGAGATTGCGGCCTAGAGAAACTCCGGCCGCAGGGCCTGGGTGGTGCTGAGGGCCTGCTCCAACTCTGGCCACTGTTCGCTCTGCACCAGGGCTTCCAGGCCATCTAGCTGCTGGCGGTAGTGCTGTAGGGCCCGCAGCACGGCCTCGCGGTTGCAGCGGGCCATCAGGGTGCCCAGCTCGGGGTTGCCGCCACCGATGCGGCTGGTATCAGCAAAGCCGCTGGAGGCCAGGTGCCGCACCAGGGCACCGGCCCCAGCCTCCGCCCCACCCAGGGCGGCGGCCTCCACCAGGGCGGCACTCACCAGCACGGGCATGTGGGAGATCAGGGCCACGGCCTGGTCGTGGGCGCTGGCCCCACAGGTGAGCCACTGGGCCCCTACGGCCTCGGCCACTTGCTGCACCGCCGCCAGGGCCTCTGGGTCGGTGCTGGGCTCCGGGGTGGCCACCCACGGCCTCCCTTCAAACAGGCCGGGGAGGCCGGCCTCCACCCCCGCCTCGGCGGTGCCGGCCATCGGATGACTGGCCACAAAGCGGTCCAGCTGGCGCCAGCGCTCCAGCACAGGGGCCTTCACGGAACCCACATCGGTGACCACTGCCGCTGCGGGCAGTGCCGCCAGCAACGCCTCCGGGGGATGCAGCAGCCGGTCCAGGGGCAGGGCCAGCACGATCAGGCCGCAGTCCTGCAGCACCGCGGGATCGGTGCTCACCACGGTGGCCAGACCCCGCTCCAGCGCCCGTTCGGCTGTGGCGGGCCGGTGCACCAGGGCCTGCACCCGGGCTCCCCGGGCCAGCAGATCCAGGCCCAGGGACCCGCCGATCAGGCCGAGGCCCACGATCCCCACGGGGCGCTCGCGCCACAGGCTGGTCATGGCTGAACAGTTCGCTGGAGCCAGCTTCCTACGATTTGTCGATGTTGGAAGCCCAGGCCCACCAACAGCTCAAGGCGCTCCTCCGGCTGGAGGGGGAAACCCGCTGGCCGCATCACCTCACCCTGAGCCGGCTGGTGGCCCGCAGCTTGCGCCGCGCTGACCAGACGCTGGTGCGTCTGGTCCCGGGCAGTGATCCCAGTTGGTTGCTGGGCCTGCTGGTGCCCCTGGCCTTGAACGAGCAGCCCGTGGCCCTGGTGGTGAGTGCGGAGTTGCGGCAGCGGTTGCTGCAGGTGGAGCTGCCGCGTCTGCAGGCCGTTGGGCTGCAGTTGCCCTGTTGGGAAGGGCCCTCGGTGCCGCCCACAGCGCGGCTGTGGCTGCTGGACCACCAGGCCTTGGTGCGGGCCTGGCGCGACGGGTTGCTGGAGCAGCGTCAACTGGTGGTGCCGGAGGCGGAGCTGCTTGAGCCCTTGCTGCGCACCGCCCTGGGGGTCGTGATCGACACGGAGCACTGGGAGCAGTTGCGCCGCAGCTTGCCCGGCGCTGCGGCCAGCTTGTTGGAGCTGCATGAGCGCCTCAGCCGGCGGCTGTTGGCCCGTCCCTGTGGGCCGCTGCAGCAGGCGCCCATCACCCCGGAGGAGGAGGCGCCGCTGCGGCAGTTGCTGGCGGCGCTCGCCCCCCTGCCGGATCCCTGGCCCCGGTGGTTGGCCGCCGCCGGCGACGGCTGGACCAGCTGGGCCTGCATCAATCCCACCCTGTTGCAGTGGCAGTGGCACAGGCAGCCGCTGGAACCCTTGGCGGTGATGGCCGGGCTACTGCACCAGCGCGGCGCCGTGCTGGTGGGCCAGCTCTCGGAGGCGGCTGGCCGCGGCTTGGGCTTTGTTCCCCAGGTGGAGCTGAGCCTGGCCGATCCGCCCCTGCAGGATCCCCTGCCGCTCTATGCCCCGCCGGCCCAGCCCCTGCCGAATGCCCCCCACTACGGCGAACACCTGCTGGCGCAGTGCCGGCGCCTGGTGTTGGGCCAGGCCGGACTCACGGTGGTGCTGCTCGATGACGACGGCCTGCGGCGTCAGCTGGCCAGCGGATTGGCCGCTGAGTTCGGCAGCCGCGTGGGTCATGAGCTCACGGCGCCGGAGAGCAATGGGGTGATCTGCTGCGGTTGGCGCTGGTGGCTTGACCACCAACATCGCTTGCCGCTCCCCTGCCAGCTGGTGGCGGCCACCCTGCCGATCGCCAGCCTCGAGGATCCGCTCACGGCAGCGCGGGTCGCGGCCCTGCGGCTTCAGGGCCGCGACTGGTTCCGGGAGTTGCTGCTGCCGGAAGCGCTCGGCAGGCTCCAGCGGGCGGTGGCCGGCCTGCGCCGCAACGGCGGCCGGCTTGCCGTGCTGGATGGTCGCATCAAGCGCCGGGGCTGGGGCCGCCAGGTGCTGGAGGCCCTGGAGCCCTGGGTGGCTTTGCAACGGCTGTTGCCCAGCTGATGAATTGGCGGGATCGTGCCCTTAACCTGACGCCCACCAGTTGAGAGAGGGTGCGTGGGAGAAGCCAAGCGCCGTGCTGAGCAGGGGTTGCCGGCCCGGCCCAAGCCCGCGAAGTCCCCGGCGGCCAAGGGTGGTTCCTCCAGGCCAAAAGACACTTCCCCTCGTATTGCGCCATGGCTGCCCCTCACGCAGCAGCAGGGTGAACAGTTCGTTCAGGTCACCACCCGGGGGGCCTGGATTGGCATCGCCGCCCTGGTGCTGTTTTGGGTCACTGTGCGGTTTTTGGGGCCTGCATTGGGCTGGTGGACCCTCGCTGACGGCTGATCCCTGGGTGGCCGAAAGCGCACACACGGATCGGCCGGGAGTATTTGTACCCACCGAACCCTGAAGAAAACCTTAGGATCGCTGCACCCCTCGCTCGAAGGCCGATGTTCGCGCGTCTCGCCGAGCACTACCGATCTGTTGTTGAAGACCTGGTGATGAGCCTGCGTGCTCTCGCTGATGGCCTGCAGCAGCAGGGAATTGCTGCCACCTGTTACGTCTGCGGCGACGGCCGCGATGGTCATGGCGCCTCCTTCGTGGCCGATCTGGGCGACGGGCACATGGTGCGTTTCCTGGTGTCTGACTACGGGATCAGCTGGGTGGAATCCCGCAATGGCCATGAACTCGTGAAGTTCGAGGGCGCCGAGGCGATTCAGGAACTCGAGCGTGTGGCCAAGGCCCTGCGTGAAGACGTGATCCCCGCCGCCTCCCTGGCGAGCCACGCCTGACGCGCCCTTTCACGCCCCCGGCGATCGATGAACAAGCCCCCGGCAGAAGCTTGCCGGGGGCTTGTTGTTTGGCCGTGGCCAACAGGCGGTTGCCGCTGTCCGGTTCAGCCGGCGGCAGGCAGGGGTTCGTCGCTGGTGCTGGCAGCACTGGCGGAGCCAGCGGCGGCAAGCTTGGCGGCCGCAGCTGCCACTGGCTTGAGTGAATCGCTGGTTTCACTCAGCTTCTGGCGCACCTGCACTTCGATCACCTCTTTCTGGGCGGGGTTCTGCTCCAGCCAGGTGATGGTGTTGTCGCGGCCCTGGCCGATGTTGTCGCCCTCATAGCTGTACCAGGCGCCTTTGCGCACCACCACGCCGTTCTCTTCGGCGAGATCCAAGAGGCAGCCCAGGGTGCTGATGCCCCGGCCGAACAAAATGTCGAATTCGGCGATGCGGAAGGGTGGGGCCACCTTGTTCTTGGCCACCTTCACCTTGGCGCGGATGCCGTACTCCTCGGTGCCGCGCTTGAGGGTCTGGATACGCCGGATATCCAGACGCACGGAGGCATAGAACTTCAGGGCGTTGCCGCCCGTGGTGGTTTCGGGGTTGCCGTAGGTCACGCCGATCTTCTGGCGTAGCTGGTTCAGGAAGATCACCGTGCAACCCGATTTACCGATGTTGCCGGTGATCTTGCGCATGGCCTGGCTCATCAGGCGGGCCTGGCTGCCCACGGCCAGGTCGCCCATTTCGCCTTCGATCTCGGCGCGGGGGGTGAGGGCCGCCACGGAGTCCACCACCACGATGTCCACGGCGGCCGAGCGCACCAGCTGATCCACGATTTCCAGGGCCATCTCACCGGTATCCGGCTGCGACACCAGCAGGTTCTCGATGTCCACGCCCAGGGCGGCGGCATACACCGGATCCAGGGCATGTTCCGCATCCACAAAAGCGGCGACGCCGCCGCGGCGTTGCACCTCGGCGATGGCGTGCAGGGTGAGGGTGGTTTTGCCGGAGCTCTCCGGCCCGTACACCTCCACCACCCGGCCTTTGGGATAGCCACCACCCAGGGCCAGATCGAGGGTGAGGGCCCCGGTGGGGGTGGTTTCGATCCGCATGCGGGAGGCGTCCCCCAGGCGCATGATCGAGCCCTTGCCGAAGTTGCGCTCGATCTGGTTCAGCACCAGGCCCAGGGCCTTGTCCCGTTCGGCGGCGGCGCGGGCATCGCTGGCGGCGCTGAGACGGGCGGCTTTGGGGTCGGAACTTTTGGGATCCGAGGTTTTGAGATCCGAGGTCTTGTCGTCGGCGGGCATGTCTACGAAATCAGTGGGGGAACAGGCCGCGGATCAGGGGCCGGCGGAGACCGGTGGCCATCCTCTGCGACCTCACAGGATGAAGTGCCACCACACGTGCCATCCGTTCGACCGGGAGCTGCTGGCCGGGAGCCGATAACGGCATCCTGTAGTACAGGCGTACCGTAGCGGATCAGGGCCAGTCCGCCAAGGGGGCGTCGAACTGCTCTGGGGTGAGCAGGTGGATGTCATCCGGCAGCCCCTCGCGGTCCCCGGGTCCGAGGTACCCCCAGGACACCAGGAAGCAGCGCACGGTCTCCAGGCCAGGGGTGCGGCGCACGGTTTCCAAGGTGGGGCGCCGGTCTTCGATGAACCACAGGGGCTGGCCCTGGTCCTGTCTGAGTTGGAGCAGCACCTCGGCTTTGCTGCCCTGCTCGTGGCCGAACACCGCCAGGGGTTTCAGGCCGATGGCCCCCAGCAGCTCCTGGGCAAAGGCGGCGCCCTTGGTGGTGAGCACCAGCCAGGAACTGCCCTCGGCCTCCAAGCGCCGCAGTCGCTCCGGCACGCCTGGATAGGCGCGGTGCAGGGCTAGCCAGGCGGCGGGGTTGTCCTGCAGGGCCCCATGGCGCAGGGTTTCCAGGGCCGTTTGCAGCGCCTCGGGCTCCAGGGCCCAGTGCGCCAGGGCCGCGGCTGTGCAGCCGGCGTAGTCCGCCAGATAGCGAGCCAGGTCGAGATCTTGGCGGGAGAGTTCCAGAGCGGCCAGCACCATTTCCCAGCCCTTGTGGATCAGCGGCCGGAGCTGGCTGAAGGCCTCTGGCGCCTGGAGGGGAAGCTCTGTGCCTGGGCGCAGGGTTTGGGCGGCGCTGCGGGCGCTCCACCAATATTCCGGCATGCCGTCCACGAGGACGCCGTCGAAGTCAAACACCAGCAAGGGGCGGGACTTCACACAGAAATTGCTTTGAACTGGGCCGCTAGGATTCGAACCTAGGAATGGCGGGACCAAAACCCGCTGCCTTACCACTTGGCGACGGCCCAACGCGCTGTGGGGTCAGATCAGCCGGAGCTGGTCAGCGCGACGACTGAACGTCGCAACCCGGAGCACTCAGATAGTTACCCACAGCGGGGCGACCTTCGTCAATCGGGCAGCCGGATTGCCCTCAGGGCGGGAAGATCCGCAGCCGCTGCTGGGGGCCGCTGCCGAACACCGCAGAGCGCAGCCGGTAGCGGGCCGCCAGTTCCGCCTGCATCTGCCGTACTGCCTCCTGCCGGGGCAGCAACTCCACCGGCCGCCCCTGGGGCAACACCACCTGCTCCACCGCCAGGCGGCACTCCTCCAGGGCCCCATGGGCGTCGTCCTGAGCGGCCGATGGAGCCGCAGGTGTGGGGCTGGTGCCGCCTTGCCGCTGCAACAGCCGTTCCAGGCCCCGTTGGATCTGGGGCAGGGTGTCGGCTTTGATCACCAGGATCGGCACCCCACTGGCCTGGGCTCGCCGCCGCACCTCGGGATCGCGCCCCAGCTGCTGGCGAATGGAGAGCACGGCATCGGCCTCCTCCACCAGGGGCACCTGCTGCACCGGCAGTCGTCGGCTGCGCACGGCCTGCTCCACCAGCTGTTCGCTCACCCCGGCGCAATAGAGCTGCAGGGGGCGGGCGTCACTCACCGCAGCTGTATCCCCCAACTCCTCCAGGTCCGCGTCCTGGCTGCCCTGGGGATCCGGCAGGGGCACCGGCGCCAGGGGGGTGAATCGGGGCCGGCCTGGGGGCGGCATCGGGGCGGGCGAGGGCAGGGCCCTGGGGGCCACTGGCGGAGGGGATTCCCTCAGCTGGAGCTCACCGTTGGCATCCAGTTCCCGCACCTGGGGACGGGGCAGCTGCCCCCGCAGCAGCAGGTCCACGGTGCGGGCCACGTCCCGGTGCACCAGCCAGCGGTGGCGGCTGTGCATCTCCACCGCCAGCGGGAAGGTGGGTTCTGCAGCCCGTTCCAGCACGGTCTTCTGGGTGCGCCGCCGCCGGGCTTCCTCGTCGCCGAGGGTCACCGATTCAATGCCCCCCACCAGATCGCTGAGGGTGGGGTTCTTCACCAGGTTGGCCAGCTCGTTGCCGTGGGCGGTGGCCACGAGCATCACGCCCCGCTCGGCGATGGTGCGGGCTGCCTGGGCCTCCAGTTCGGTGCCGATCTCATCGATCACGATGACCTCGGGCATGTGGTTTTCCACCGCTTCGATCATCACCTGGTGCTGCAGCTCCGGCCGGGCCACCTGCATGCGCCGTGCGCGCCCGATCGCCGGATGCGGGATGTCGCCATCGCCGGCGATCTCGTTGCTGGTGTCGATCACCACCACCCGCTTGCCCAGGTCGTCGGCGAGCACCCGGGCGATTTCGCGCAGGGCGGTGGTTTTGCCCACGCCGGGCCGGCCCATCAGCAACAGCGACTCGCCGCTGTCCATCAGGTCGCGCACCATGGCCACGGTGCCAAACACGGCGCGGCCCACCCGGCAGGTGAGGCCCACCACATCGCCGGTGCGATTGCGGATGGCGCTGATGCGGTGCAGGGTGCGCTCGATGCCGGCACGGTTGTCGCCGCCGAAGGCCCCCAGGTTCTGCACCACCGCGGCCAGGTCGGCCCGCTGCACCACAGCCTCCCCCAGCGCCACGGCTCTGCCGGGGTAGCGGGCCTCCGGCACCCGGCCCAGATCCAGCACCACCTCCAGCAGCTGTTCGCGGGCCTCGGCTGGAGCGAGGGCCTGGCCCACCGCAGCGGGCAGCACCTCCAGGAGCCGGTCGAGGTCGTCGGTGATCCGCTGGGGCGTGATTGCTGCTGGCGAAGCCGACACGGGCGATGGGGTTTCTTGAACTGGCGTTCTAGCCATCAACGGCGTTGCCAGGGCGTGATCAGCCCCTGGGCAAGGGTCAGCGCCTCCTGCCAGAGGAGCGGCTGCTCCCGCAGGGGTGCTCCGTTGCTGTCGGCCTGCACCAGCAGCGGCTGCAGCAGGCTGCGGGCCATGCCGCCGAAGGCCACGCCGGCCGCCCCGCTGTTCGCTGGCAGGCGCTCCAGCGTGCTGGCGTTGGTCCCCCCCGCCAGTTGCAGGGGGCCTGGCGGTGCCCAGGGGCGCAGGGCCGCCAGCAGGGCCACCGCCGCTCGGGCCGTGCCGGCGCCCACATCGCCGCTCATGGGCCGCCCATCCAGCTGCCAGAGGGGGCGGAAACCGGCGCCGCGCACCAGGGCATAGCGTTGCCACAGCTCTGTCGCCAGCTGGCGGGCGCTCAGCTGGTCGTTGCGGTCGTCAGCCGCCTTGGCCATGGCGCCCCGTTCCAGGCCGCAGCTCACCGCCAGCCGCCGCAGGGCGACGCCGCTGGCCTGCACCTGGGCGAGCCGCTCGGCAAAGGCCTCCAGGCGCCCCGGCTGGGTGTGGATCTCCAGGGCATCGGGCTGTAGTTCGGCCAGCAGGGGCGGCACTTCCGCTGCCGTGAGCAGGTGCTGGTGCTCGTGAATCAGCCCCAGGGGGCAGGCGGGCAGGCAGCGGCCGCAGCCATAGCAGCGCTCCTCCTCCACACCTCCCGTGCTGCCGATGGCCAGGGCGGGACAGACCCGTTGGCAGGGCCGGGCGCAGTCCGGCGGGCACTGGTTTGGATCGAACCGGGCCTTGCGGAAGTGGGGGTCGTCGCCGTCGCTGAGGCTCACCATCAACCAGGGGAGCTGGGCTCCCCTGGCTTCAGCCCAGGCCATGCCGCGCCGCGCCGCGGCCACCACGGCCCGGTCAGCGGCTACGTCAATGCAGTCCACTCCGGCCAGCGCGTAGATGGCGCACAGGTCCTCGATGGTGGCGAGGTCCTGGTTGCTGGCGCCGCAGATCAACTTGACCCAGCGCCCCTCGGCCAGGACCTCCTCAGCCAACAAGCTGCTGGAGCGGCTGCCAGCGCAGGGCGCGGGCTCCACCCATTTCCACCACGATCTTCAGCCGCGGCTCCCGCCGGGTGAGATCCACCAAAGCGCTCAGCTCGGCATTGGAGAGCACCTGACCCTCCAGCAACCACAGCAGCACGGGGGCGCTGCCTTCAAACAGGTGCCCCAGCTGTGGCATCGCCATCTGCACCTCGCCCACGGCGGCTCCGCGGCCCACGCTCTGGTGGCCGAGGTGGGGGGGGCGCACACCGTGCAATTGGAGCAGGAAGGCCTCCGGATCACCCAGGCCCCGGGCCGAGGTCATCTGGGCTCGGTAGCCTGCAGCCCGGAGCCGGCGCAGCAAGCGGGTCTCCGCACCGCCCTCCAGGGGGGCAAAGAGAGCCAGGGCGCCTGCCCGCTCGAGCTCCTGGCGAAAACCGCGGCCGGTGAGCAGCAGGGGCATGCGGACTGGAAAGCGCTCCGGCAAGTCTGGCAGCTGACTCCGGCATTAGGGGGTAAGGCGTTGCGGTACCATGGCCGCTTGTGCATCTGCAACTGTGCCCGTCCGCTAGCCGGGCCTCCAGCGCAATGCACCAGGTCGCCAGTGGTGGCGACCTTCCCCGGCCAGTGCGGTCTCCCTTCTTTTGAAAGGAATCACCGCCGGGAAACTGCTCCGCGCACCCTTCACAAGGTCCGGTCGAGCAAGTCCCAGCCCGCTGCTTCGCCGCTGCTAGCCCAACCGAATCCTCTCGCTGGTGGTGGGTCCAACCGACCTCCTCCACGGCGTTGATCCGGTTTCGACTGCGCAACGCGATTCAGCCACACCATCCCTCTTGCGGGTGGTGGTCCTGCTGGCGTTTCTCCCCTCCTTATGTCCATCGGCATTCTTGGGAAGAAACTGGGCATGTCCCAGTTCTTCGACGACGAAGGCAGATCCATCCCGGTCACCGTGATCGAGGCGGGTCCCTGCCGTATCACCCAACTCAAAACCGACAGCACCGACGGTTACACCGCGGTTCAGCTGGGCTTTGGCGAGATTCGCGAGAAGCTCGTCAACAAGCCGGCCAAGGGTCACCTGGCCAAGTCCGGCAGCGAGCCCCTGCGCCACCTGAAGGAATACCGCGTCGACAGCGTCGACGGTCTGGAACTCGGCAGCGATGTCACCGTGGCTGCCTTTGAGGCGGGCCAGAAGGTCGATGTGAGCGGCGACACCATCGGTCGTGGTTTCGCTGGTCTTCAGAAGCGCCACGGCTTCAGCCGCGGCCCCATGACCCACGGTTCGAAGAACCACCGCGAGCCCGGTTCGATCGGCGCCGGTACCACCCCCGGTCGCGTCTACCCCGGTAAGCGCATGGCTGGCCGTTACGGCGGCAAGCAGATCACCACCCGTGGTCTCGTGATCCTGAAAGTGGATGCCGAGCGCAACCTGCTGGTGGTGAAAGGCTCGGTGCCCGGCAAGCCCGGCGCCCTGCTGAACATCCTCCCCGCCAAGCGGGTGGGCTTCAAAGCCGCGAACTGAGGAGGTAGGACATGGCTAACTGTGTTGTTCGCGATTGGCAGGGGAAGGAAGCCGGTACGGCTGCCCTCGACCTGAAAGTCGCCAAGGAAAGTTCCGCTAACGACCTGGTGCATCGCGCCGTGGTGCGTCAGCTTGCCCACGCCCGTCAGGGCACGGCCAGCACCCTCACCCGCGCCGAAGTGGCGGGTGGTGGTCGCAAGCCCTACAAGCAGAAAGGCACCGGCCGCGCCCGTCAGGGCTCGATTCGTACCCCCCTGCGCCCGGGTGGTGGTGTGGTGTTTGGGCCTAAGCCCCGCACCTACAACCTGGCGATGAACCGCAAGGAGCGTCGCCTGGCACTCCGCACCGCGCTGATGAGCCGCACCGCCGACATCACGGTGGTGAAGGGCTTTGCCTCGGGTCTGGAAACCCCCAAAACCAAGGAAATCATCGCCGCCCTGGGTCGTTTCGGCATTGCCGATGGCACCAAGGTGCTGGTGGTGCTGGATGCCCCCAGTGAGGTGGTGCGCCGCTCGGTGCGCAACCTTGAAAAGGTCAAGCTGATCGCCGCTGATCAGCTCAACGTGTTTGATCTGCTCCACGCCAACTCCCTGGTGGTGAGCGAGGAAGCACTCGCGAAGATTCAGGAGGTCTACGGCGATGGCTGAGCGTTTCACAGGACGGCTTGCGGACGTGATCCGTCGGCCGTTGATCACCGAGAAGGCCACCCGGGCCATCGAGCAGAACCAGTACACCTTCGAGGTGGATCACCGGGCTGCCAAACCCGACATCAAGGCCGCCGTTGAACAACTGTTCGACGTCAAGGTCGTCGGCATCAGCACCATGAACCCCCCGCGCCGTACGCGTCGTGTGGGCCGTTTCGCCGGCAAGCGTGCCCAGGTGAAGAAGGCCGTGGTGCGGCTGGCCGATGGCAGCGCCATCCAGCTCTTCCCTGAAGCCTGAGGGGTCTGAAGAATCATGGGAATCCGTAAGTACCGCCCTATTACCCCCGGCACCCGCACCCGGGTCGCCAGCGACTTCGCTGAAGTCACCGGTCGTGGCCGCGAGCGGGGCTTGGTTGTCGCCAAGCACCAGCGCAAGGGCCGCAACAACCGCGGTGTGATCACCTGCCGTCACCGCGGCGGTGGCCACAAGCGCCTCTACCGCCTGGTGGACTTCCGTCGCGACAAGCACGGTGTGGCCGCCAAGGTGGCTGCCATCCACTACGACCCGCACCGCAACGCCCGCCTGGCGCTGCTCTTCTACGCCGATGGCGAGAAGCGCTACATCCTGGCTCCGGCTGGGGTGGCCGTGGGCACCACCGTGGTGTCGGGCCCTGAAGCCCCGATCGAGAACGGCAATGCCCTGCCCCTCTCGGCCATCCCCCTGGGTTCCAGCGTTCACTGCGTGGAGCTGTACGCCGGCCGTGGCGGCCAGATGGTGCGTACCGCCGGTGCCAGCGCCCAGGTGATGGCCAAGGAAGGCGATTACGTCGCCCTGAAGCTGCCCTCCACCGAGGTGCGTCTGGTGCGTCGTGAGTGCTACGCCACCCTCGGCGAAGTGGGCAACTCCGAAGTTCGCAACACGAGCCTCGGTAAGGCCGGCCGTCGCCGTTGGTTGGGCCGTCGCCCTCAGGTGCGAGGCAGCGTGATGAACCCCTGCGATCACCCCCACGGTGGTGGCGAGGGCCGCGCTCCGATCGGCCGCTCTGGCCCTGTCACCCCCTGGGGCAAGCCGGCCCTGGGTCTCAAGACCCGTAAGCGGAACAAACCCAGCAATCGGTTTGTGCTCCGGAAACGTCGCCGCACCTCCAAGCGGAGCCGTGGCGGACGCGATTCCTGATCAACCTCACCGCTTTGCTGTTCGTTTAAACCGCTATGGGACGTTCACTCAAAAAAGGACCGTTTGTTGCCGACAGCCTTCTGCGGAAGGTTGAGAAGCAGAACGCCGCCGATGACAAGTCCGTGATCAAAACCTGGTCCCGGGCTTCCACGATCCTGCCGATGATGATCGGCCACACCATTGCCGTTCACAACGGCAAGGCCCATGTGCCCGTCTATGTGACGGAGCAGATGGTGGGTCACAAGCTCGGGGAATTCGCGCCGACCCGCAACTTCCGGGGCCACATCAAGGACAAGAAAGGAGGCCGCTGAAGTCATGGCAAACACCCCGAATTCCACAACCCAGGCCTTGGCCCACGGTCGCTACATCCGCGGCTCCGTGTCCAAGGTGCGCCGGGTGCTCGATCAGATCCGCGGTCGCTCCTATCGCGATGCGCTGATCATGCTCGAGTTCATGCCCTACCGCTCCACTGGCCCCATCACCAAGGTGTTGCGGTCGGCTGTAGCCAACGCCGAGAACAACCTGGGTCTCGATCCCGCCTCTCTGGTGATCTCTTCCGCCACGGCGGACATGGGTCCCTCGATGAAGCGCTTCCGTCCCCGTGCCCAGGGTCGCGCCTACGCGATCAAAAAACAGACCTGCCACATCAGCATTGCTGTGGCTCCTTCCGCCTGACCCCCGAGGACACCGACCGATGGGACACAAGATCCATCCAACCGGCCTGCGCCTGGGGATCACCCAGGAGCACCGCTCGCGTTGGTACGCCCCCAGCAAGACCTATCCGACCCTCCTCCAGGAGGATGACCGGATCCGCAAGTTCATCCACAAGAAGTACAGCGCCGCTGGCATCAGCGACGTTCTGATTGCCCGTAAGGCCGATCAGCTCGAGGTGGAGCTCAAAACCGCTCGCCCCGGCGTGCTCGTTGGCCGTCAGGGCAGCGGCATCGAGGAACTGCGTGCCGGTATTCAGAAAACCCTCGGGGATGCCAGCCGTCAGGTGCGCATCAACGTGGTTGAAGTGGAGCGTGTTGACGCTGACGCTTACCTGCTGGCCGAATACATCGCCCAGCAACTGGAAAAGCGCGTGGCCTTCCGCCGCGTGCTGCGCATGACCATCCAGCGCGCTCAGCGCGCCGGTGTTCTGGGCCTCAAGATCCAGGTGAGCGGTCGCCTCAACGGCGCCGAGATCGCCCGTACCGAATGGACCCGTGAAGGTCGTGTGCCCCTGCACACCCTCCGCGCCGACATCGACTACGCCACCAAAGTTGCCTCCACCACCTACGGGGTGTTGGGCATCAAGGTGTGGGTGTTCAAGGGCGAAGTGCTTCCTGGCCAACAGGACAAGGTGCCCGTGGGTGCGGCACCCAAGCGCCGCGCTAGCCGTCGGCCCCAACAGTTCGAAGACCGTTCGAACGAAGAGTGATCAGGAGGCCTGAACCATGCTGAGTCCAAAACGCGTCAAATTCCGCAAGCAGCAGCGCGGCCGCATGCGCGGCATCGCTACCCGGGGCAACACCATTGCCTTCGGTGACTTTGCGCTCCAGGCCCAGGAATGCGGGTGGATCACCTCCCGTCAGATCGAAGCCTGTCGCCGTGCCATGACCCGCCACGTCAAGCGGGGTGGAAAGATCTGGATCCGGATCTTCCCCGATAAGCCGGTCACCATGCGTCCCGCTGAAACCCGTATGGGTTCCGGTAAGGGCAACCCGGAGTTCTGGGTGGCGGTGATCAAGCCCGGCCGCATTCTCTTTGAGATGGGTGGTGCCGACATCACCCCCG
>JBIIQU010000244.1:0-2906 GCA_044341905.1 Vulcanococcus sp.
AGGTGGGCCGAAAACTGGTGAAGGGAATCCTCTCGGCCTGGAGCCAGGCCTCGGTGTCGAGCTTGCCGGCGTGGCGGCTCTGGGGATCGGTGGGGGAGTCTTCCGTGAGGGGCCAGAGCACGCTGTCGGCGTACACACCGGCCGAGCTCACGTACACAAAGCGATGCGCGGGGGCTCCGGTGCGCTCCACCACCGCGCGGCTGTCCTCCACCGTGCGGCCGGAGCTGTCCACGATCACATCAAAACGGCGCCCCTCAAGGGCCGACAGACCGGCGGAGCTGGTGCGATCGCCGCTGATGTGCTCCACGCCCGCCGGCACGGGGTTCTTGCCACGGGTGAACAGGGTGAGGGCATGGCCCTCGGCCTGGAGCTGGGCCACCAGCGGCTTGCCCACAAAGCGGGTGCCACCCATCACCAGGATCTTCACGACAGGCCTTGCGGAACTGGGGGCCATTCAAACCGCTGCCCCAACGGATCTGGTGGCCCCACACTGGGACCACATCCAGACCGCAGGCTCGATGTCACGCTTCGCCGAATTGCTGCGCTCCCTCAACAACCTCAAATTGCTGGCGGCGATCGGCCGCAGTGGCGGCGATCTGAGCAACGTGGCCGACCTGGT
The DNA here is from genome assembly GCA_044341905.1 of Vulcanococcus sp. Classification (GTDB taxonomy): domain Bacteria; phylum Cyanobacteriota; class Cyanobacteriia; order PCC-6307; family Cyanobiaceae; genus Vulcanococcus. The sequence continues at coordinate 620 of JBIIQU010000244.1, forward strand.
GGACAGCTTCCTCGACAGCCCGCAGATGGCGGACTGTGTGCGGCGCTTTCGGGAGGTGCCCGGTGGGGCCGCGATGATGGACAGCCGTTATCCACCCCTGCAGCCCGACATCGAGCTGCTGCTGCAACTGCCGGCGGGAAGCCTCGGCCACAGCTACGCCAGCCTGATTCGGCGCCTCAACTACGACCCAGACTTTTTCCGCCCCCGACCCACCACCACCGAAGCCCAGTGGCTCACCCAGCGGGTGGCCACGACCCACGACATCCACCACGTGATCAGTGGCTTCGGCACCGCCCCAGAAGGGGAAACCGGTGTGCTGGCCATCACCGCCGCCCAGATCGGCTTCCCGGCCTACGTGCTGCTCACCAGTGCCAGCCAACTGGCCAGCTTCCGCTTCCAGACGCAACGCTTTGAAGCGCTGAGCCGCGCCATGGCCCATGGCATGGGAATCGGCCGGCAGGCCCACTGCCTAGCGGCGGTGCGCTGGGAAGACGGCTGGGAACGCCCCATCAGCGAATGGCGACAGGAGCTGGGCCTCCACGATCCGGCCGACGCCGAGCCTTACGGCCTCGGCCAACAGCTCACGCCATGAGCACAGCCACGAAGGTGCCGCGCCATTGGACCGCCCTGGCGGCCAGCCTGGGCCGCAGTGGCGGCTATCGCCACTTCGCCCTAGTGGGGGAACGGGGCAAGGGGGCCCAGCGGGCCGTGGAACTGGAGGCGGTTCTGGAGCGCAGCTTCCGGCTGGTGGTGCCGCTGCGCGAGCTGCGCAACCGGCGCCTCTGGCAGCCTGGCTGGCAACAGTTACCCACCCCCGCCGCCATGCAGATCATCCCGGCCATCGACCTGCTTGACGGGCATTGCGTGCGGTTGCATCAGGGGGACTACGACCAGGTGACCCGGTTCAGCGACGACCCGGTGGCCCAGGCCCTCGCCTGGCAGCGCCAGGGGGCCCAGCGCCTGCACCTGGTGGACCTGGACGGCGCCCGGACTGGCCAACCCGTAAACGACAACGCGGTGAAAGCCATCACCGCCGCCCTCGACATCCCCGTCCAACTCGGTGGCGGAGTGCGCAGCGCCGAGCGGGCCGAGGAGCTGCTGGGCTGCGGTCTCGATCGCGTGATTCTCGGCACCGTGGCCATCGAGCAGCCCGAACTGGTGCGGCGCCTGGCCAGCCGCTATCCCGGCCAGGTGGTGGTGGGCATCGACGCCAAGGACGGCTTGGTGGCCACCCGCGGCTGGATCGAGACCAGCAGCGTCAAGGCCACGGAACTGGCCAAGAGCTTTGAAGGCACTGGGGTTGCCGCCATCATCAGCACCGACATCGCCACCGATGGGACCCTGGCCGGCCCCAACCTGGATTCCCTGCGGGCCATGGCCGAGGCCAGCAGCATTCCCGTGATCGCCTCCGGCGGCATCGGCACACTCGAACACGTGCTCTCGCTGCTCTCGGTGGCCCCCCTCGGCGTCGAGGGGGTGATCGTGGGCCGGGCCCTCTATGACGGCACCGTGGATCTGGCTGAAGCCATGGCCGCCGTAGGGCCCGAACGACTCCAGGACGCAGTCACTTCGTCTAGCGGCTCTATAACGGTGTAAGAGATATGGCCAGTTCAGTGCCTGCCACGCCAGCCAGCCCAGGGGTTGACAGCGCCTACCTGCGCTGCCGCGACCTTGGCATGCGCCTGTCGCGGCAACGGCGCATGGTGCTCGAACTGCTCTGGGACGAGAAGGATCACCTCAGTGCCCGCGACATCTTCGAGAAACTGAACGCCAAGGGGCGCAACATCGGGCACACCTCGGTGTATCAGAACCTGGAGGCCCTCCAGAGCGCCGGTGTGATCGAGTGCCTGGATCGGGCCAGTGGTCGGCTGTATGGCTACCGGAGCGATCCCCACAGCCACCTCACCTGCGTGGAATCGGGAGCCATCCAGGATCTGGATGTGGAACTTCCCTCCGACCTATTGGCCAGGATCGAAGAGCTCACCGGTTTTGCCATAGAGGGCTATACCCTCCATCTCAGCGGTCGCCGGCGCCGCTGAGCCCTGGAGAAACGGGCCCGCACTCGTTACCTTGTGGCCTCACCATTGCCCTGTTCAGCGCCGTGCCCAAGGCCCAGGTCGCACCCCAGCTGCTGATTCTGGCCGACCCGCTGCTGCGGGAGGGGTTGATCCGGCTGTTGAGCGCCACCGAGCCAGCGGGAGGTCGCTACCGCACGGTCTGCCAAGCCGAGCAGCTGGAGGGGGCCCCCCAGCTGGTGCTGTGGAGTGTTGCCTCGGGCGTTCCTGGC
>JBIIQU010000245.1:0-2904 GCA_044341905.1 Vulcanococcus sp.
GGCGTAGGAGCTGCAACTGCCGCTGCAGGTGCCCACCTGGGCCCGCAACTCCAGGATCGAAAGCTTGGCGAACAGGCCGTTCATGCCCCCCACCGGGCAGAGGTAGCGGCACCAGAAGCGTTTCTCAAAGCGCAACGAACCGATCACGGCCCCCGCCGTGATCAGCAACAGCAGGCAGCTGCTCAGCCAGGCGGTGTTGAGCAGGTTGGCGGTTTCCTCCCAGATCAGGATCGCCGCGAAGCCCGCTGCCAGCAGCGGTGAGGCCCAGTCGTCTGTGTTGCCGCGGGGCCAGCGGGCCGGTTGCCAGCCCAGGGCTGCGGCCAGCCGCTGGCTGATCTCACCCCACACCATGAACGGACAGAAGGAACACCACAGCCGGCCCACGAGCGGAAAGCTCACCAGGATCAAGGGCCACCACCAGGCCCAGAACAGATTGAGGGCGCCGTTGTGGGCCCGGTCCTGGGGACCCAGCCACAGCCACAGGTTCACCAGCACGAACAGCCAGCTCACCAGGCCGAACAGCAGCCCGTTCCAGAGCCATGGCGCGCGCATCAACTCCCGCAGGCGCGGCTTCCAACGCCAGATGTCAAAGCGGAACCGCTGCTGGCGGGGGGAGGTCCAGAACACGTCCTCCGGCAGGGCCGTGGGCAGCACCGCCCCTGCAGCGTCGCTGCCGCCATCGGCCTGGCGCCGCGCCTGCTGCAGAGCCCGATAGATCAACATCTCCAACTCGCGCAGGTTGTTGGGGAAGTCGTAGATCTGCAGCCGCTTCACCACCGCCTCGGGCACCTCCGGCGGCTGGTCCCAGCCCAGCTTGCGGCTGCGCTGCCGCACGCCATAGCGCAGCCATTCGCCCAGGTCCTGGCGGCGGACCCGCAGGGGCGGCACACGGATCAGGGTGCAGGCCCGGTCGAAGCTGGGCATGGACGCCTCGGCCGTGAAATACACCCGACCGGTGAACTGCCGCTCATGGCTGGCGGCTCCCGGGGCCTGCCAGCGGCCGTTGCGGGCCAGCTGCAGCAGCGCCGGTTGCAACTCCGCTGGCACCTGGTCAAGCTTGTCGATCAACAACGAGCCGCTGCCCAGGGTGTCCAGCAGCGATCCCTCGCCGTCGGCGCTGGCGGAGCCGAACAGCTCCGCTCCATCCGGGCGCAGCAGGGCGCCATCCAGCTGCACGAGCAGCTGGTGGCGATCCGGGGAACCGAAATGGATCAGGGCCGCCAGGTTGTCCTTCTCCAGGCCCGGCTCGCCGGAGATCAACACCGGCTGGCGAGTCGAGTCGTCGGAAGCGCGGCGCACGGCCTCCCGCAGAGCCTTGGCATAGCGGCTGCTGCCCACCACACCGCGGCGGGTGCGGCCCACGATGTGAGGAGCCAGACGGAGCAGGGCGGCCTGCTGCTCCTCGCGTTGCGCCTGCAGCTGCTCCTCCACCGTGCCCGAGCCACTCAGCTCAGTGTGATGGGGATGCGCCATCCGGGGCCGATGATGGCGCCCAGCTCAGCACATCCCCATGGCTCTGACCCTCTACGGGGGTGCCCGCAGCCGGGCCTCCATGCCGCGCTGGTACATGGCGGAAAAGGGGATCCCCTACCACTGGGTGCTGCTGAACCTGGAAGCCGGCGAACACCGCGAGCAGCCCTTCCTCGGCATCAACCCCTTCGGCAAGGTGCCGGCCCTGGTGGACGAGGATCCAGACCTGCCCGGCGGCCACCTGCAGCTGTTCGAGAGTGGCGCGATCCTGCTGTATCTGGCGGAGCGTTACGGCGGCGAATGCAGCACCGCCGCGGAGCGGGCCCTGGCCCAGCAATGGGTGCTGTTTGCCAATGCCACCCTGGCCACGGCCCTATTCGTACCCTCCAGCCGCGAGCGGGAATTTCCGCGCCTGATGACCGTGCTGGACCGGGTCCTGGAGGGAGGCCAACCGCTGGCAGGCCAGCACTGGGGTGTGGCCGACTGTGCTGTGCAGGCCTACCTGGCCTATCTGCCGATCTTCTTCCCCCAGATCGACCTGGCCCCCTTCCCCAACGTGCAGGCCACCATCGCCGCCACCCAAGCCCGGCCGGCCTACCAGGAGGTGATGGGCCAGCGGTGAGCGAGCTGCACTGGCACGGCCATCACCTCAACCTGCTGGGCGACGGCGCCCTCTGGGATCCCAATCAGCAGCTGCTGCTGCTGGCAGACGTGCACCTGGGCAAGGCCGAGACCTTCCAGGCCAACGGGATTCCTCTGCCCAGCGACGGGGATGCAGCCAACCTGAACCGGCTACTGGATCTGGCCCACCGGCTGCGGCCCAGGGAAGTGCTGGTGCTGGGCGACCTGATCCACAGCCGCCTCGGTCTCACCCTCAGCCTGCGCCAGAAACTTGCCGCCCTGCCCGATCTGCTGGGCTGCCACCTCACCCTGGTGGGGGGCAACCACGATCGGGGCAGCTGGCTCGAGGGGCTGCCAGCGGCTCCCTCCCAGCAGCGGGGTGTGCTCTGGCTGAGCCATGAACCGGAGCTGCCACCGCCGGGCGATCCGCCCCTGCTGAACATCTGCGGGCACCTGCACCCGGTGGCCCTGCTCGGGGGTGGTGCCGATCGGCTGCGCTTGCCCTGCTTCGCCCTGGATCGCCCCGCCCAGCGGCTGCTGCTGCCGGCCTTCGGCAACCTCACCGGGGGGCACCCGTGCGCGCCACAGCTGCAGCGCTGGGTGATCGCCGATGGCTGTGTGATGGCCCTGCCGTGAGCAGCCCGTAGATTGATGCGCCATTGCCGCTGATTCGGATCAGATCCGAAGCGGCCTCCCACGCCGAGCGCCGATCCTGGATCGCGAAACGCCTCCCACTCCGCACCCGCCGGTCCGGCCGCTGTGGCGCCGCAAGCGTTGGCTCACCATCGGCCTGCCCCTGGGGGCCCTGGCCTT
>JBIIQU010000016.1:0-10498 GCA_044341905.1 Vulcanococcus sp.
CTTCGGCCTCACTGCGGGCCTTGTTCACGTTGCGCACCAGTTCCGCAGGACTGATGCCGTCGAGGAAGCGGCGGAAATCGGCGGCATCCTCGGCATCGGCCTCGGCATCCACCGGGATGGAGGCGTCGGCCACCACTTCCTCCAGCATCCAGATGCTGCTGCCGGTGCGCAGGGCGAGGGCGATGGCGTCGCTGGGGCGTGCATCCAGTTCGCTGGCCTCGCCGTCGGCGTCCCTGAGCTTCAGCACTGCCCGGAAGGTGGCCGATTCAATGGTGTGGATGATCACCCGCTCCAGGGTGAGGCCGCCAGCCGCCATCAGGCTGGCCATCAGATCGTGGCTGAGGGGTCGTGGCGATTGCTCCTGTTTGAGCCCCGCCATGATGTTCTGGGCCTGGGCCTGGTCGATCCAGATCGGCACCTGGCGGCGGCCGGAGGGGTCGCGGAGGAGCACGATCGGGCTGCGACTGGCCGCATCCAGCGCGATGCCGGCAACGCGCATTTCAACCACAGCTTGCCCTCGGGGCCCTTTGCCCGATTATGGCCATCGTTGACAGGGGCACCGCATGTTTACCGGTCTGGTGCAGGCCGTGGGGCAAGTGCAGCGCCGCGCCGGAGGGCTGGAGGTGTTGGTCCCTGCGGGAGTAGGGCTTGATCCCGCCGGCCTGGCCCTCGGCGACAGCGTTGCGGTGGATGGGGTGTGTCTCACCGTGACCCACCGCTCCGCCACTGGCTTCTATGCCGATGTGAGTGAGGAGACCCTGGGGCGCAGCACCCTGGCGGCCAAGGCCGACCGGCGGGCCTGGGTGAACCTTGAGCCCGCCCTGCGGTTGGCGGACCGTCTTGGCGGCCACCTGGTGAGTGGCCATGTGGATGGCCTGGGCACGGTGGTGGCCATCGAGCAACAGCCCGCCTCCTGGCGCCTGGCCCTCCGCTGGGATGAGGCCCCCTACGGCCGCTACATCTGCGAGAAAGCCTCGGTGGCGGTGGATGGCATCAGCCTCACCGTGGCGGGCTGCAGCCCCGATGGCGCGGAGTTCTGGATCGCCGTGATCCCCCACACCTGGGCAACTACCACCCTGGAGCGGTTGCGGGTGGGGGATGCGGTGAACCTCGAGGCCGATCTGCTGGCCAAATACACCGAACGGCTCCTCGCAGCAGCCAAGGCCCGGCCTGATGCCCCATCGCCCGAGATCACGGGTGCCTGGTTAGCGGAGCATGGCTGGGGCTGACGAGGCCTGGCGCCATGCCTACGTTCCGGTGGTACGTGTTCGACTGAACACCTCCCATGCTTTCTGACACACCGGAGCTCGATCGGAGCTCCCTTCGCAGCTTCACCATTGCCGAGGGCATCCTGCTGCTCGTGCTCGGCCTGCTGGCACTGGTCTTTCCCGTGGTGGCCTCCGCCTGGGTCACGGTGGTGGTGGCCCTGGCCTTCCTGGTGGGCGGCATCATCGGCTGGGTCAACAACCTCAACCGCGCTCGGCGGCTGAGTCGGTGGCATTGCTTCTGGCGCCTGGTGGTGTCCACCCTGTTTCTGGTCACCGGCGCCTGGATCATTCAGCAGTTCAGTGCCGGCATCGTGCCTGCTGCAGCCCAGGTCACGGCCCTGGCCTTTGCCATCGGCATTGTGTTTCTGGTGGAGGGCGTGGTGGCGATCATTGTGTCGCTCTCCCACACCGACATGCCTGGCTGGGGCTGGGGTCTGGCCAATGGGATCGTGACGCTCCTGCTCGGCCTGATCATCGTGACCATGCGGGCCGGCGGCTTGCTGAGCGTGCTTGGCATCCTCGTGGGGATCAGCTTCCTGTTCAGCGGCATTGATCTGCTGGTGTTCAGCGCCGCCTTTCATGAGCGGGATCGCTCGGATGCCGCTGGGGGATCCCCGCTGGTGTGAGGGGCCGTCTCCAGGACTGGTTCAGAGCTGGTCGGCGCTGTCCGTTCCGGCGGACAGCGCCGCATCACCCTCCAGGGGAAGCAGCCAGATGGCGCCTGTTTCGTGGTGAATTTCAATCTTGAATTCCTGGCCGGGTTCCAGACCCATGCGACGGGTGTAGGCGTGGCCGATCAGCAGGTTGCCATTGCCATGCACGCGGGTGCGGAACTCCGCCTGGCGCCCCTTGCTGCCGCTGCCGCCGCTGGAGCTCGCGGAGGGCAAGCTGTAACCCTTGGCCTCCACAAGAGCCCGGTAGAAGCTCTTTTTAAGCACCCGGCCGCTAGGACCCACATAGCCGCAGGCCCGTGCGATCTGGTCCTCCGGTCGGTTGCTCAGGGATCGCGCCTTGTCCAGCAGCGCCTTGCCCTGCAGCATCGGCACTTGGGCGGTGACTTTCTCTTCGACGAACACCGGTGACACGGCCCTGGTACGCAACAATTGTGCAGGCCGATTGCGTTGAGCGGCAAGGGCCGAACCTGGGAATCATGGCCATCCCGTGATGCTTCAGGCCAGCCAGCCTTTCCATCCCCGGTTCAGGGCAGGCTCACAGGAGATAGAGGATCCCGTAGAGCACCACCCAGATCCCATCCACGAAGTGCCAGTAGAGCTCCGTGGCTTCCAGGGGAAACAGATTGTGCTCGCTCACCCGGCCGCCGGGTCGGCTCTGCCACCACACGATCAGGATCATCAGACCGCCCAGGGTCACGTGCAGGCCGTGGAAGCCGGTGATCGCATAGAAGGTGCTGGCAAACAGGTTGTCGGTGAGGCCGAAGGGCAGGGAGAAGTACTCCTTCATCTGGCCGGCCAGAAAGGTGAAGCCCAGGGCAGCCGTGAGCACTAGCCAGCGCCGGCACAGGGGATTGTTGCCCGCCTTGAGTGCTGATCCGGCCCTGTGGAAGGTAAGGCTGCTTACCAGCAACAGCACCGTGTTGATGGTGGGCAACAGCAGTTCCAGCTCGTAGCTGGAGCCAGCCGGCAGGGGGTTCACGGCCCGAAACGTGAGATAGGCGGCGAAGAAGCCGGCAAAGGTCATGCCATCGGCCACCAGGAAGGTGGCCAGGCCGAACAGGCGGAAATCGGGGTGGGCCCCATGGCCCTCCACCTGGTGTTCGGTGCTGGCTTGGGTGTTGGTGCTCAGGGTTGTCATGGCCGTGACCTCAGCGGTTATCGGGTTTGCCGCTGCTCCACAGCTGGCGGCCGGAGGTGGCGGCGAGATCCAGCTCGCCTGGCTTGAGGCCGTAGCCGTAGGGCTCTGTCACCAGGGGGGCTTCGCCGATCCAGTTCTCCACCGGTGGCGGGGAGCTGGTGAGCCACTCGGGGGTGAGGGCATTCCAGGGGTTGTCGCCTGCGATGGCGCCCTTGAACGCACTGTGGAGAACGTTGATCAGGAAGGGCAGGGTGCTGATGGCCATCAGCAGGGCTCCCACACTGCTGAGCTGGTTGATCAGCTGGAACTGGGGGTCGTACTCGGCCACCCGCCGCGGCATGCCATTGAGGCCGAGCCAGTGCTGGGGGGCGAAGCAGAGGTTGAAACCCACGAAGGTGAGCAGGAAATGGATCCGGCCAAGGGGCTCGTTCAGCATCCGCCCGGTGAACTTCGGATACCAGTGGTAAACGGAGGCGAAGATCACAAACACCGTGCCGCCGTAGACGATGTAGTGGAAATGAGCCACCACGAAGTAGGTGTCGTGCACGTGGATGTCGAACGGCACCTGGGCGAGGGCAACGCCGGTAATGCCGCCGAATACGAAGTTCACAATGAAGGCGCAGGAAAACAGCATGGCTGAATTGAGCGCCAATTTGCCGCCCCAGAGGGTGGCGAGCCAGTTGAAGAATTTAATTCCTGTGGGAACGGCGATGAACGCGGTGGCGATCGTGAAGAACAGCCGCATCCAGGGCGGGGTGCCACTGGTGAACATGTGGTGAGCCCACACGATCAGGCCCAGAAACACAATGCCCATGATCGAATACACCATGGTGGTGTAGCCGAACAGCGGTTTGCGGGCATGGATCGGCAGGATTTCACTCACCAGCCCGAAGGCTGGTAGCACCATGATGTAAACAGCCGGGTGGGAGTAGAACCAGAACAGGTGCTGATACACCACCGCATTGCCGCCAAGGGCTGGATTGAAGAAGCCGGTGTGGGCAATGATATCGAAGCTGAGCAGTACCAGCGTGCCCGCCAATACCGGCGTGGAGAGCACCACCAGAATGCTGGTGCCCAGCATGGCCCAGCAATACATCGGGAGTTGCATCAACTTCAAGCCTGGCCTGCGCAGCTTGAGGATCGTGGCGATGAAGTTGATGCCGCCAAAGATGGAGCTGCCGCCCAGCAGCAGCACACTCAGAATCCACAGCACTTGGCCGGTGGCGGGGGTGGTGAGGCTCAAGGGTGGATAGGCGGTCCAGCCCGATTGAGCGGCGCTGCCGATGAAATAGCTGCTGATCAACAGCAGCCCCGCCGGTGGAATCAGCCAGAAGGCCACGGCATTGAGGCGGGGGAAGGCCATGTCCCGCGCACCCACGTAGAAGGGAATCAGATAGTTTCCAAAGGCGCCATTCACCACCGGCACGATCCAAAGGAAGATCATCACCGTGCCGTGCAGGGTGAGAATCTCGTTGTAGGTTTCCCGTGGCAGGAAATCACTGATCGGCGTTAACAGCTCGGTGCGGATGGCTCCCGCTAGGGCGCCGCCCACCAGATAGAAGAGAAAACCACACACCAGATATTGCAGGCCGATCACTTTGTGGTCGGTGCTGAAGCTCAGATAGCGCAGCCAGCCCTGGGGTTGCAGCGGCTGCGGTGCACTGGGGGTGGTGGGCGGCGAGAGGCTGAGGGTCATGACTGCACCGGTGTGGGAGTGGCAGGTGTTGGCGCTGGACTGTTCTTGGCCACCCAGTCGGCGAAGGTGTCGGGCTCATCGACGACCACCGTGGAGCGCATGCCGCCGTGGTACGGCCCGCAGAGCTCTGCGCACACGATCGGGTAGCGCCCTGGTTTGGTGGCGGTGAAGCTGAGCAGCGTCGGCTGGCCGGGAATCACGTCCTGCTTGAGGCGGAACTGGGGCACCCAGAAGGCGTGGATCACGTCGTTGGCCTTCATGTGGAGCGCCACCGGTTGCCCGACGGGCACGTGCAGCTCCCCACTGGTGATGTCCGCGTCGGGGTAGTGGAAGATGAAGGCGAACTGCATCGCCGTCACGTCGATGGGCAGGGCCGCGGTGCCGGCCTCGGCATCGATGGCAGCAGGGCTGATGCCGGCCCAGGTGCGGCCGCTGTCGTCGCCAGCCGCCATGACATGGGCGCTGTGGTCGTTGAGCGGGGTCATGCCGCCCATGCGGTCATAGATGTCGTAGCTGTAAATCCCTACAAACAGCACCACAATCGCGGGGATCGCTGTCCATAAAATTTCCAGCGGCAGATTGCCTTCGATGGCCAGGCCATCTGTGCGATCACCAGAGCGCCGGCGAAAGCGCACCAGGCTGAACAGGATCAGGCCCGTGATGCCAACGAACAGAATCGTGCCAATGCTGAACAGAACCTTAAAAAGTTCGTCGTAAACCGGTGCATTGGCGCTGGCATCCAGGGGCAGCAGGTTGACGTTCTGACCGACCCAAAGGCCAGCCAGGACAAGGGCCATTCCTGCCAGCAGCGTCAGGATTGTGGCGGGAATGGGCATCTTCCCGGGGCATAACCGCTCCAGCCTATGGAGATTCGTCTCGCCTGTCGTGGTTGCTGTTGCCTGCTGTGTCAATCAGCCCATCAGGCCTCAGTTGGCGTGTGGGATTGCTCACCCAACTATCACTGTTGATGTCGCTCTTCCCCGGCCTCATCGCGCTAGCCAAGCGCTTTCGATTGTTGTCATTAGCGTGAGCGCCAACAGGCCTGAGCGAGGCATGGCAGCGCCGAGTTTGCAATCACCCCAGCGCCTGGCCTCGCCTCCCCTCGGTGAGTCCGCTGATCCCATTGGCCGCCGGCTCGCCAGCCTCACGGCCCATCTGTTGATCGCCCTGGTGGCCCTGGTGGCTATCGGCGGCGCTACCCGGGTGATGGAGGCCGGCCTGGCCTGTCCAGACTGGCCGCTCTGTTACGGCTCCCTGCTGCCGGGGCGCCAGATGAACCTTCAGGTGTTTCTGGAGTGGTTTCACCGCCTCGATGCCTTCGTGGTGGGTATTGGCGTGCTGGTGCTCACCGCGGCCAGCTGGATCTGGCGCTCGCGCCTGCCCCGCTGGCTACCGGCTCTGGCCACGGCAACCCTTCTCCTTGTCGCAGGGCAGGGGGCTCTGGGTGCCCTCACGGTCACCCAGTTGTTGCCGTTTGGGGTGGTTACGGCTCACCTGGTCACGGCCCTGGTGCTCGTGGCGTTGGTGAGCGGTTGCCATCAGGGCTTGAACAGCGCCTCCCGGTTGCCGTTGCCGAGCTGGTGGGCGTGGCTGACCCCTGCTGTGGCTACTGCTGTGCTGGCCCAATGCCTGGTGGGGGGTCTGATGGCCACCCAGTGGGCGGCTGGCCGCTGCTTCAGCTCCGGCGAGGGCTGTGGCTGGCTCTACGGCCATCGCCTGCTGGCCACGCCGGCGGCCCTGGCCGTGCTGCTGCTGGCGGCCCTGGCCTGGTGGCGGCTGCGCTCTGAACGCCCCCTGGCCACCCTGGCCGCCCTGCTGGTGGTGCTTCAGATCGCCCTGGGGGTCGCCAGCCTGCGGCTGAGCCTTTCGGTGCCGGCGGTCACCGTGGCCCACCAGCTCACGGCGGCCCTGCTGGTGGCCGTGCTTTCCGCCCTTACCGCCCGCAGCTGGCTTGGCCGCAGCTGCTGGGCCCAAACATCCCTGGAGGTGGCCCGTGGTTAGTGCACCGGTTTCAGCAACACCCCGGCTCACGCGGGAGCAGGTCGTGCCATCCCGGGCGCGCCTGCATCTTCCCCCCTGGTTGGAGATCGCCAAGCCGCGGCTGATTCCGCTGCTGCTGGCCACCACCCTGGGCGGCATGGCCCTCTCCGAGGGCTGGCCCCTGCCCCCAGCCCGCTTGGCCTGCACCCTCGGTGGTGGCGCCCTGGCCGCCGCTGCTGCCGGAGTGCTCAATTGCCTCTGGGAGCAGGAACTCGATGGCCGCATGCAGCGCACCAGCGGCCGTGCTCTGCCCTCCGGTCGTCTGTCGGTCACCACGGCCTTTGCCATTGCCGTGGCCCTGGCCCTCACCGCCTCCACCCTGTTGGTGGGAGGGGTGAACTGCCTGGCGGCGGGCCTGTCGCTGCTCGGGCTCTGCAGCTACGTGCTGCTCTACACGGTGCTGCTCAAGCCCCGCACCAGCCAGAACATCGTGATCGGCGGGGTGGCGGGGGCCATCCCTCCCCTGGTGGGGGCCGCTGCGGCCACGGGACATCTGGGTTTGAGCAGCTGGTGGTTGTTTGGCCTGGTGATGGTGTGGACCCCCGCCCATTTCTGGGCCCTCGCCCTGCTGCTCAAGGACGACTACCGCTCCGTGGGCATTCCGATGCTGCCGGTGGTGAAAGGGGCTCCCGCCACCGCCCAGGCGATTGGCCTCTATGCCCTGGCCACCGTTGGGCTGAGTGTGCTCGGCATCTGGGCCTTGCCCTCGGGTGGTTTGCTCTATGGCCTGTTGCTGCTTCCCTTCAACGGCAGGCTCCTGCAGATGGCCTGGGCTCTCCAGCAGGCCCCCGACGACCTGCAGCGGGCCAAGGGCCTGTTCCGCTGGTCGATCCTCTATCTGTTCGGCATCTGCCTGCTGCTGCTGATCGCCCGGATGCCCGCCGGTGCCCAATTCAGCCACCAGGGGCTCGAGTTGCTCGGGCTTGCCACCCCTGGGTGGCAGGGGACTTTCTAAATTGGGTTTTCTAAACGGCTGAGCGGAGTTCCCCGGCGGTGCCAGAAGCGGTGATCCAGCTCCACGACGTCTGCAAGCGTTACGGCAAGGGCGACAAGGCGGTGGAGGCCCTGCGGGGTCTCAGCCTGTCGGTGCCCAAGGGCAGCCTGTATGGCCTGTTGGGCCCCAACGGCGCCGGTAAAACCACCACGCTGCGGATCCTCGCCACCCTGCTCGCCCCCAGTTCCGGCAGCGTGCGCGTGGCCGGGGTGGATGGCTTGGTGGATCCCCGCGGCGTGCGCGAACGCCTCGGCTACGTGGCCCAGGAGGTGGCGCTCGACAAGATCCTCAGTGGCCGCGAGCTGCTGCAACTCCAGGGTGACCTCTATCACCTGCCCAAGGCGGAGCGCGATCGGCGCATCGCCGAGCTGGTGGACCTGCTGGCCATGGGCGACTGGATCGATCGTCGCTGCGGCACCTATTCCGGGGGGATGCGCCGCCGCCTGGATCTGGCCTCCGGGCTGCTGCACCGGCCCCAGGTGCTGGTGCTGGATGAGCCCACTGTGGGCCTGGATATCGAGAGCCGATCTGCCATCTGGCAGGTGTTGCGGCAGCTGCGGGATCAGGGCACCACGGTGTTGCTGAGCAGCCACTACCTCGAGGAGGTGGATGCCCTGGCGGATCATCTGGCCATCATTGAGAACGGCCGGGTGATTGCCGAGGGGCGCCCCTCCGAGCTGAAGGCGGCCCTGGGCGGAGACCGCGTGACCCTGCGGGTGCGGGAGTTCAGTGATGAGCCCGAGGCCCTTCGGGTGCAGCAGCTTCTGCAGGGCTGTGCGGGCGTGCGCCAGGTGGTGGTGAACCGGGCCCAGGGCTTTTCGCTCAACCTGGTGGTGGAGCATGAGGGGGTGGCGGAGCAGCTGCGGCGCCAGCTGGCCGAAGCACAGCTGCCCGTGTTCGCCCTGGCCCAGAGCCGCCCCAGCCTCGACGACGTGTATCTGCAGGCCACGGGCCGCACCCTGATGGATGCGGAGCTGGCGGTGGCCGGAAGCCGCGATGCCAAGGCGGAGCGCAAGCAGTCGATGCGTTGATCCCTGACCCGTTGAGTTCCTGTTCCCCGTTCCACCAGCGATGACCAGCGCCACCCCCTCCCTGCTCAGCCCCGTGACGCCCGATACGGGCCACCACTCAGCCCTTGCCGATCTCAGCCAGGAAACCCTGGCTCTCACCAAGCGCCTGTTCCTGCAGCTGGCGCGGAGGCCCTCCACCCTGGTGGCCGGGGTGCTGCAACCGCTGATCTGGCTGGTGCTGTTCGGGGCTCTATTCGCCAATGCCCCGGAAGGCCTGCTGCCCGATGGCATGAGTTACGGCCGCTTCCTGGGGGCCGGCGTGATTGTGTTCACGGCCTTCAGTGCCGCCCTCAACGCGGGCCTGCCGGTGATGTTTGACCGGGAATTCGGTTTCCTGAACCGGCTGCTGGTGGCTCCGCTGCGCTCCCGCAGTTCGATCGTGCTGGCCTCGGTGCTTTACATCACCTCCCTGAGCCTGGTCCAGAGCCTGGCGATCATGGGCACCGCCTGGTTGCTGGGCTACGGCTGGCCCGGTGGGGCGGGCCTGCTGCTGGTGTTGGTCACCCTGCTGCTGCTGGTGTTTGCCGTGACGGGCCTGAGCCTTGGGCTGGCCTTTGCCTTGCCGGGTCACATCGAGCTGATTGCCGTGATCTTCGTGGCCAACCTGCCGCTGCTGTTCGCGAGCACGGCCCTGGCCCCGATTTCGTTCATGCCGCCCTGGTTGGGCTGGCTTGCGGCCCTGAATCCCCTTACCTTCGCCATTGAACCCATCCGCGCGGCCTACGCCGGCAACTTTTCCCTTTCGGCCCTGGTGCTGCAGGCCCCCTATGGGGAGCTGAGCGCTGCCAGCTGCCTGGGGGTGTTGGCGGCCCTGGCGGCTGGGCTGTTTCTGTTGATCCGCCCCCTGCTGGATCGCAAGCTCTCCTGATGTCTGTGCGCCCCTTGCCTGCCCGTCCCGCTGCCGCACCCTCTCCCCTGGCCCGGCGGCAGGCCCTGCGCCAGGAGCTCAGCGCTGCGTTGCAACGCCGCGATGCGGCAGCCCTGCAGCGGCTGTCCAGTTTGTGGGTGCATCGCCAGGGCGTCAGTTCCCTGCCTGCACTGATGCAGGAGCTGGCCCAGGCGGAGAGCCTGGTGTGGTGGCAGGAGCTGCTGGAGGCTCCCACCATCGCCAGTACTCAGCCACCCGTGGAGCCCGCGCAGCTGCCAGTTGCCCCCCCGGTGCAGCAGCTGCCAGTGCTGCCGCGGCTGTCGCGTCCGGCACCAGCTCCCAGCCATCCGGCGCTGGCCCGGCTGCGCAGTTGGCTCCCGGATGTCCAGGCTGATGCGGAGCTTCCTCGTGCGGCTTGAGCGTGCTGCTCTCCAGGGGGGCTTGATCGTGTCCGTGCAGGCGCCGGAGGGGTCGCCGATGCGGGATCCCCAGGTGATTGCCGCCATGGCGGAAGCCAGCCTGCGCAATGGCGCCATCGGTGTGCGCTTGGAGAGTCCCGAGCACATCGGCGCGGTGCGGCGCCGCTGCCCGGAGGCCCTGATCGTGGGCCTGTGGAAACGCACCTTCCCAGATAGTTCCGTCTACATCACCCCAGGCTGGGAGGAGATCCAGGCGGTGTGGGCGGCTGGAGCCGATGTGATTGCACTGGATGCCACCGACCGGCATCGCCCCGCTGGTCAGGACCTGGCT
>JBIIQU010000246.1:0-2887 GCA_044341905.1 Vulcanococcus sp.
CTGGCTCTGCACTGGCGTGCCGAGCCCCTGGCCGAGCCCCTGCGCCTGCAGCGGCTGGTGGCCGGGCCGTTCCCCAGTTTTGAGAGCGCCGAACAGGTGGCCGCCGCCTGGCGGCTTCAGGGCGTGGCCCCCGTGATTGCCCACCCCGGCGACTGGGAGGTGTGGGCCCCGGCGGGATCGCCAGCTCCATCCGGCCAGGCGCTCCGCAGCGTGACCATCACCGCCACTCACCGGATCGCCCTGCAGCTGCCGGCAGGCTCGGGCCGGGCCGCCGTGCTGCTCAAGGGGCCGATCCAGATCCAGGCCCCTGGCGGACTGCGCTGGAGGGATGGCGTCTATGCCGGGCCCCTGCGGCTGCAGAGCGATGCCTATGGCAGCTGGACCCTGGTGGAGCAGGTGCCCTTGGAGCGGTATCTCCAGGGGGTGGTGCCCCACGAGATCGGTGCGGGAGCGCCGGCGGCGGCCCTGGCGGCCCAGGCCGTGCTGGCCCGCACCTGGGCCCTGCGTAATCAGCACCGCTTTGCGGTGGATGGCTATCACCTCTGCGCGGATACGCAATGCCAGGTGTATGGCGATCCACGCCATGCCAGTGCGTCTGTGCGGCAGGCGATTCAGGCCAGCCAAGGCCGGGTGTTGAGCTGGCAGGGGCAGCCGATTCACGCCGTCTACCACGCCAGCAATGGCGGCATGGCCGCGGGTTTTCAGGAGAGCTGGGGCGGCCCGCCGCTCCCCTACCTCAGGGCCTTCCCCGATGGTCCGGCCAGCTTCGCGGCGGCCTATCCCGTGCCGCTGCAGTCCGCCAATGGGCTCGCCTCCCTGCTTCGGGGTGGTGGCGAGGCCTACGGCGCCGACCATCCCCGGTTCCGCTGGCAACGCAGTCTGGATCGGGCCCAGATCAGCCGTGCCCTGGGGGCCTCCGCTGCAGGTCTGGGCGAGCTGAGCCAGGTGCGCGTGATCGAGCGCGGGCCCAGTGGCCGGGCCCTGGCCCTGGCCTTCCAGGGCAGCAAGGGGCAGCTGGTGCTGCGCCGCGATGCCATCCGCCGCAGCCTGCGGCAATTGCCCAGCACCCTGTTCAGCGTGGTGCAAACGGCGCCAGGGATGTGGCGGTTTGAGGGGGGAGGTTTTGGCCACGGTGCCGGCCTTTCCCAGGCGGGGGCCATGGATCTGGCCCGTCGCGGCTGGAGCCTCCAGCGGATCCTCAGCCACTACTACCCGGGCACGACCCTGGAGCTGTGGGGAAGTCTGAGCAAGGGCCTTTAGAGTTTCGTCATCATCGGGGATGCCATGACCGCCGGCGGCACAGCCACAGGAGCCCGCCGTCTCAAGGCTGCCCTGTTCCTGCTCGGCTGCGGGGCAGCGGGGATGGCCCCCCATTGGCTGCCCGACGGGCAGCGGCTGGTTCCCGCCTCCGCGCTCACCTTGCTGCTGGGCTGCTACGCCCTGCGCAGCGTGTTTGTGCCCTTGCTGCGCAGCAGCGCTCCCAAGGCTGCAGCGCCTGGCTGCAGCCCTGATCTGGACGTGTGGCCGGCGGTCGACCTGGTGGTGGCCGCCCGCGACGAGGAGGCGGTGATCGGTCGGCTGGTGGAGCGGCTGGCCCAAGTGCGCTACCCCCAGGGCCAGCTGCGTTTCTGGGTGGTGGACGACGGCAGTGAAGATCGCACTCCCGAGGTGCTCGCCGCCTACCAGGCCCGCTACCCGCAATTGCAGGTGGTTCGCCGCAGCCGCCAGGCCGGTGGCGGCAAATCCGGGGCCCTGAACACGGTGCTGCCCCAGTTGCAGGGCCGCTGGTTGATGGTGCTGGATGCCGATGCCGAACTTCAGAGCGATGTGCTGGAGCGGTTGGTGCCCTTCGCCGAGCAGGGGGCCTGGGGGGCTGTGCAGCTGCGCAAGGCCGTGGTGAATGCCGATCGCAACTTGCTGACTCGGGCCCAGGCCATGGAAATGGCCCTGGATGCCGTGATTCAGCAGGGGCGCCTCAGCTGCGGTGGCGTGACCGAGCTGCGCGGCAACGGCCAGTTACTGCGTCGGGAGGCGGTGCTGGCCTGTGATGGCTTCAACGAGGCCACGGTGACCGACGACCTGGATCTCAGCTTTCGCTTCCTGGTGCAGGGGGAGCCGGTGGGACTCCTCTGGGATCCGCCGGTGCAGGAGGAGGCCGTCACGGCGTTGCCGGCCCTCTGGCGCCAGCGCCAGCGCTGGGCGGAAGGGGGGTTGCAGCGCTTTTTCGACTACTGGCCCAGCCTGACTGGGCCTGGTTTGACGGGCACGAAGAAGCTCGATCTGCTCAGCTTTTTCCTGCTCCAGTACGTGCTGCCGGTGATGGCGCTGGCCGATCTGATCGGCGCCGCGCTCACCGGCACGGCCCCGGCGCTGTGGCCCCTCTCGATTGTTGCCTTCGGCCTCTCTGGGGGCGCCATCCTGGCCGGCTGCAGACGCAGCGCAGAGGGCCCGGCCCTGCCGGCCATGCATCCCTTCAACCTGGCCCTGGGCATCGTGTATCTCAGCCACTGGTTTGTGGTGATCCCCTACACCACCCTGCGGATGGCGCTTCTGCCCAAGCGGCTGGTGTGGGCCAAGACGCTCCATGTGGGCGATGGCGTGATCGACGCCCCTGAAGACGCCGATCTCACCACCCAGGTGTCCTGAGCTCAGGCGGCCGTCTCCTGCATGGCGTCGTCCGCGTCAGGCAGGGGGCCATCCAGCAGGACCACTTCGCCGTTGAAGAAGTCCGCCAGTCGCCTGGCCTTGTCGTCGATCAGCTCCGGTTGGCCTGGCCTGGGAGGCTCCGCCATTGGCGCAGGCGGTGCGGCAGGGACAGGCTGAGGCGCAGCAGGCTTCGCGGCGGCGGCGGGGGTGTTCTGAACCGGTTCGGGTGATGCTTCTGGCG
>JBIIQU010000247.1:0-2868 GCA_044341905.1 Vulcanococcus sp.
GTACCCCGCGGCCCAGCAGCCGGCTCAACGACGATCCCTGGGCTGAGGACTGACCCTGGTGAGCCCTGCTGCCCCAGCGTCCCAGGTGATCAACCACTGGGCCGTTCTCGGCCTTGAGCCGGGTGCCGATGCCTCCAGCCTGAAACGGGCCTTCCGCCAGCAGGCCCGCCGCTGGCATCCCGACCTCAACGGCAACGATCCCCACGCCGAGGAGCAATTCAAGGCGGTGAATGAGGCCTACGCGGTCCTCAGCGATCCCCTGCGCCGCCAGCAGTGGGAGGCTGGGCTGGATGGGCGGGATGCTGCAGCCGCAGGTCTCGATCCCTTCGCCAGCGGCTTTCCCGAGTTCGACGATTACCTCGACGTGCTCTTCGGCGGGCGCCGTCGTCGTGCGCCCGTTGACGACGAGCCTCCTGCAGACGATGGACGCGGTCCAGACGCCGCTGCTCGCGCGGACGCCGAACCCGATCGCTACCGCGGCGGCGGCGTCACGGCCTCCCCGCCATCGCCACCGCCGGTCACGGCCAGCTCGGACAGCGAGACCCTCGTGGCACTGACCCCCGAGCAGGCCCTTGCGGGCGAGCGGGTGGAACTCGACCTGGCTGATGGTACGAGTGTGGAGGTGTGGACGCCGCCCCTCGCCGGTGACGGCTGGCGGCTGCGGCTGGCAGGGGTGGCCCCGGGCGGTGGGGATCACTTTCTGCAACTGCGGGTGCGCACCGAGGAGGGCCTGCGCATCGATGGCCTGCGGGTGCTCTACCAACTGGAGCTCTCGCCGGCCGATGGAGCCCTGGGCTGTGCGGTGGTGGTGCCCACCCTGGATGGCCCCGTGCAATTGCGGGTGCCGGCGGGGTCCTCCAGCGGCCGCCTGTTGCGCCTGCGCGGGCGGGGTTTGCAGCGGGGCAGCGAACGCGGTGACCAGCTGGTGGAGATTCGCCTTGTGGTGCCCCAGGCCCTCACCGAAGCCGAGGAGGCCCTCTATGGACGCTTGCAGCAGCTGGCTGCGGAGTTCGGGGAACAGTGAGACACTGACCTCTTCTGACGCGTTCGACCATGGCGGTGCACGTGCTTCTCTTCGATGCGGGAAGCGAGAACGAGGGAATCCACTCCCTCGAACTCAACGGCACCACCGTGGTGCTGCTGTTTGAGGAGCAGGACGACGCCGAGCGCTATGCCGGTCTGCTCGAGGCCCAGGACTTTCCCCTGCCCACGGTGGAGGCCCTCGATCGCGCCGAGATGGAGGAGTTCTGCAGCAGCGCTGGCTATGAGGCCCGCTTCGTGCCCGCCGGCTTCCTGCCCCAATCCCCTGAGGAGCGGCTGCTGATTGCTCCCCCGGAGAAAAACATGGATGTGTCCACCTGGCGCGAGCAGGAGCAGCCCGAGCCCACCGCCGTGGCGGAGGAGCCCATCAGCAGCGGCAATTCCGAGCTCGAGGCCTTTCGCCGGCGGCTCGAGGGCCTGCTGTGAGCACTCCAGTTCCCGGTAGCCGCGGCCACCTGCTCACCGAGCAGGCCAACCCCCTCAGCACCCACCTCGATCAGCTGCCCACCGCCGAGTTGGTGCGCGTGTTCTGTGAGGAAGACCGGCGCCCCCAGGAGGCGGTGGCAGCCGCTTCCCCAGAACTCTCCTCCGCCATCGATGCCATCGCGGAGCGGCTGCGCCAGGGGGGCCGCCTCTTTTATCTGGGGGCTGGCACCTCCGGCCGGCTGGGGGTGCTCGATGCCGCCGAATGTCCGCCCACCTTCTGCAGCGCACCGGAGCTGGTGCAGGGGGTTCTGGCCGGAGGTGCTGCCGCCCTGTTGCGCAGCTCGGAGGGCCTGGAAGACCTGTTCGAGGCTGGTCGGGACGACCTGCTGGAACGGGGTTTTGGAGCAGCCGATTGCCTCGTGGGGATCGCCGCTGGCGGCACCACCCCCTACGTGCATGGCGGCCTCAGCCATGCCCGCAGCATCGGCGCCCTGGCCATCGCCATGGCCTGCGTGCCTGCGGATCAGGTGCCCATGCCCTGCGACATCGACATCCGCCTGCTCACCGGCCCCGAGTTGCTCACCGGCTCCACCCGCCTCAAGGCCGGTACTGCCACCAAGATGGCCCTCAACATCCTCAGCACCGGTGTGATGGTGCGCCTGGGCAAGGTGTACGCCAACCGCATGGTTGACGTGGCGGTGACCAACAGCAAACTCGAGGACAGGGCCCTGCGCATCCTGCAGGACCTCGGCGGCATCGCCCGGGACCAGGGCCGCGAGCTGCTGGTCCAGAGCGGGGGTTCGGTGAAGCTGGCCCTGTTGATGGCCCAGCGGGGTTGCGACGCCGAGCAGGCGAGGCAGCAGCTCCAGTTCCACGGCGGGCAGCTGCGTCCTGCCCTGGAGGCCTGAAGGGCTTCAGCCCTCGACGGGACCCCAGTACGGGTGGGTGAACAGGTCCAGCTTGCGCCGCGTTGCGGCCGGCACCTGATCCTTGGGTGTCATCAGCCCGTCCCGCAGGGCCTGGTGGGCGATGCTGGCGGGTCTGAGGGCCGCGATGCGCTCGGCTGTCGTCCGCACGATCCGGGTGGCCAGCTCGGCGTTGGCCCGCAGGTTGCCGATCACCATCTCCACCGTCACGCTGTCGTGATCGGCGTACCAGCAGTCGTAGTCGGTGGCCATGGCCAGGGTGGCGTAGGCGATCTCCGCTTCCCGGGCCAGGCGGGCCTCGGTGTGATTGGTCATGCCGATCACGCTGCAGCCCCAACTGCGGTAGAGGTTCGATTCGGCTCGGGTGGAGAAGGCTGGACCCTCCATGCAGAGGTAGGTGCCGCCTCGGTGGAGTTGGCGTCCCTCAGGCATCAGGCTGTCGGCCACGTCACCCAGCAGCCGCGAGAGGCTGGGG
>JBIIQU010000248.1:0-2866 GCA_044341905.1 Vulcanococcus sp.
AGGTGGTGGAGGATTGCGCCCAGGCCAGCGGCGCCAGCTGGGCCGGCCGCCCCGTGGGCAGCTGGGGCGATGTGGGTTGCTTCAGTTTCTTCCCCACCAAGAACCTGGGCGGTGCCGGCGATGGCGGCGCGGTGACCTGCCACGACGCCACCCTCGCCAAGACCATGCGGGAGCTGGCCGTGCATGGCATGCCCCGCCGCTACCTGCACACCTCCCTCGGCTACAACAGCCGCCTCGATGCCATCCAGGCGGCGGTGCTGAACGTGAAGCTGCCCCACCTGGAGGGCTGGATCAGCAAGCGCCGCAACGTGGCCTCCACCTACCGCCAGGGCCTGGTGGACGCGGTCTGCATTCATCTGCCGGAAGCCGGCCCCGATGGCCACAGCTGGAATCAATTTGTGGTGCGCGTGCCCCAGTGCGGCAGTGCGGCCGCCTGCGGCGGCAGCTGCAGCCCCTCCAGCGACAGCGCCGATTACGCCCTACCCGAGGCCTGCTGCCGCGATTGGCTCAAGCAGCAACTTCAGGATTGTGGCGTGA
The DNA here is from genome assembly GCA_044341905.1 of Vulcanococcus sp. Lineage (GTDB taxonomy): Bacteria > Cyanobacteriota > Cyanobacteriia > PCC-6307 > Cyanobiaceae > Vulcanococcus. Next base: position 538 of record JBIIQU010000248.1, read on the forward strand.
CCACGATCATCTACTACCCGATTCCCATTCACCGCCAGCCCGCCTACGCCCAGCTCGGCTACGGCCCCGGCTCCCTGCCCATCACCGAGCGCCTGTGTGCCGAGGTGCTGAGCCTGCCGATCTTCCCGGAGATCAGCAGCGAGCAGCAACAGCGGGTGATGGATGTGCTGCTGGAACTGGCCAGGTGCCAGGTGCCGGCCAACTCCAGCACCAGCGCAGCCCCGGTGGCCGCCTGAGTCAGGGCTCAGGGCTTGGTTAAGGCGGCGTAGAGCGCCTTGAACCTGGCCTGCTGCAGCTTGTGGCTCACCAGCGGCGCCGGGTAGCCGCGCCGTTCCATCGGTGCAATCTCACCACTGAGCAGATCCCGGGTGTTCACGTGGCGCAGTTCCGGCAGCCAGTGGCGGATGTAGCGGCCCTGGGGATCGAACTTGCTGGCCTGGGTGGCCGGATTGAAAATGCGCAGCGGCTTGGGATCCATGCCACTGCTGGCGCTCCACTGCCAGCCGCCATTGTTGGCGGCCAGATCACCATCCACCAGGCGCTGCATGAAGGCGGTTTCACCCCAGCGCCAATCGCAGATCAGATCTTTCACCAGGTAGGAGGCCACGATCATCCGGCAGCGGTTGTGCATCCAGCCGCTCTCGTTGAGCTGGCGCATGGCGGCATCGATGATCGGCATGCCCGTGAGCCCCTCACACCAGGCCTCAAACCGCGCGGAATCGTTCTCCCAGGGGAACAGCTTCCACTGGGGCCGGTAGGGGCCATCTGCCAGCTCAGGGAAATGAAACAGGGCCTGTTGGTAAAACTCGCGCCAGGCCAGTTCCTGCTCCCACACGCCAATCGAGGCCAGGGCCTCCTCGGCACCCCCCAGGGCCATTGCCACCTCCCGCGCCTGTTGGGCGGCGGCCCAGGCCTGCCGCGGGCTGAGGGTGCCGAACTTGAGCGCCGCGCTGAGCCCTGAGGTGCCGGCTTCGGCCGGGATGTTGCGCCCGGGCTCATAGCCATACAGGGGGATGGCGCCGGCGGCACCGCCATCGCAGAAGGCCTGCAGCTGCGCCAGGGCAGCCGCCTCTCCTGGCCTGCAGGGGCAGAGTGCCGCGCCGCTGAAAGCCTGGCCCAGCGCCGCCGCTTCCGGCAGGGCCGCCAGCAGCGGCAGCTGGGCCCAGAGGTTGCGGCCGCGCTCCGGCAACGCCTCCGGGTTGACATCCACCAGGGCCTGCGGCGCCGGCAGGGGGTTCAAGCCCCCCGCCGCGGCCTTGCGGTCTACCTGGCCGCGCCAGTTGCGCAGGAAGGGCCCATACACCCGATAGGGATCACCAGCTCCCGTTTTCAGGGCCTCCGGGGCGATGAGCAGCTGATCCCAATCCACCAGCACCTTGCGGCCTACCGCCTGCAGCGCAGCGGCCACCTGGCGATCGCGCTCACGGCCGTAGGGCTCCACATCCCGGTTCCAGGCCACCACCTCGGCGCCGATGGCCTCGGCCAGCCGCGGCAGCAGCTGGAGCGGGTCGCCCTGGAGCACCAGCAGGCGGCTACCCGCCTGGATCCAGCGCTGCTGCAACTCCCGCAAGCTCTCCAGCAGGAACCACAGCCGCGCCGGCGCCATGGAGCTGGCCTCCAGGATCTGCGGGTCGAGCACAAACACCCCGGTCACCGCGGGGGTGGCCGCCGCGGCCGCCGCCAGGCCGAGATTGTCGGCCAGGCGCAGATCGCGGCGATGCCAGAACAGCCAGCGCTGGGGAGAAGCCATCGCGATACCCCTCAGAGGCCGAGCAGCTGTTTGGCCCGGAACCAGGCCGTGACGCTCTTGCCATCAAGGTGCTCATCACCGCTGGCCAGAACCGCATCGAGTTCAGCCGGTTGCATCAGCAACACCTCCAGATCCTCATCGTCGTCGCCCGGCGGCCGCTCACTCAGCTCCACCAGGTTGCGGGCCAGGAACAGGTGGATCACCTCATCGGAGTAGCCGGGGCAGGGCAACATCGCGCCCAGCGGATCCCAACGGCTGGCGCTGTAACCGGCCTCCTCCTGCAGCTCGCGCTGCATGGTGCTGAGAGGATCTTCCCCCTCATCCAAGGTGCCGGCAGGGAACTCAAGCAACCGGGCGGCCACGGCAAAGCGGTATTGGCGCAGCACCACCACCCGGCCGTCGTCCAGCAGCGGCACGGCCAGCGAGGCGCCGGGGTGCTTGATCATCCCGAAGGTGCCCTCCACCCCCATGGGCAGTTCCACCCGGTTCACCTCGAAGCGCAGCTTGCGCACATCGAATGCGGCGGTGGTTTCAATGTGGCGCGCGGGCTCTGGGGCAGGCAGGGGCGCCATGGGCGGC
>JBIIQU010000249.1:0-2862 GCA_044341905.1 Vulcanococcus sp.
GGCGGCCAGTAGGGGTGAGTCGATCACCAGCAGCACCTCATCGTTCTGATGGGCGGCACTGGGGCTCCAGTTGAAGGAGCCCGTGATCACGGTGCGGTTGTCGATCACGGCGAGCTTGTGATGGAGCTTGTCTCCTCCGGCCAGCCGGGGGATGCCCACGCCCTCCAGGGGGACCTGGAGGGGTTTGTTGCCAGCCTCCAGCAGGCAGTTGCCATCGGGGAGAGACGCCCCCAGCAGATCCAGGATTTCCGAGAAGGGGCGGCTGGCAAAGCCAGGATCCGCCAGCAACCGAATCGCGACGCCACGGCCCTGCAGTTCGGCGATCACTTCGGTGAGGCTCTGGGCCGAGAACACGAACAGGGCCAGATCCACCCGTTGGCGCGCCTCCGCCAGGGTGCTGGCCAGCAGCAGCAGCCCCTGGTTCGGGTCGTCGCGCCGGTGCGGGGCGAACAGCACCTGCACCCGCTGCCCTTCCACCATCACGTCCTGAACGCCGCCGGAGGCCTTGGCCTGGCCAAAGCGGCTGTCGGATGCCCCGCCGGGGCCATCGCCCCACATGCGGGCGAAGTCCTCGGCGAACAGCTGTGCCAGCTCAGCACTGTCCAGGCGCAGCAGGTGATTCACGTTGCCCCGGGTGCGGGGATTGTCGGGATCGCCATGGATGCAGGACGGTGTGAAGTTGGTGGAGCCCGTCACCACCACCTGCCGGTCGGCCACCAGATATTTCGAGTGCATCAGGCCGCTGCCGGCGCTGCCGTCTGCGGTGTCATCCAGCAATGGCACGCCTGCCCGTTGCAGGATCGCGACGGCATCACCCTCTTCCCGCTCGCTGGCGCTGAGCTGGCCATCGTGGTTTCGATCCGCCAGGGCCCTCAGCTGATGGTGCCGGTGGCGCAGGTGCGGGCTGAGCTCGGCTTCGTGCTGCTGGCTCCACGGGGTGCTGTAAGTGTTCTCCAGAACCACCTGCACGCGTACGCCGGCGCGGTGTTTGGCGGCCAGGGCTTGCGCCACCTTGGGCAGAGAGAGCTCCTGCACAGCCACCAGCAGTTCCTGCTGGGCTCCGGCGATGGCCTCCAGCACCAGCGCTTCGAGATCGTCGCCGCTGCGCTGTTGCCTGCTGATCGGGCTGCGGTAGGAGGCCTCCGCCCGATGGTTAAACGCCACCCTGATGCCCTCGGGCATGGGCAGCGCAGCGGCTTTGTGGCCGAGTAGCTGCCCGGGAGCGGTGCAGCCCTGCAGTGCGGCCAGCGCCACGGCCAGTCCCAGTGCCCTGTTGCAGTGGTGGCCCATCAGCTCTGCCTGCTCTGGGCAGAGGGTTCCCCAGTGGGGACGACGAGAGCCCCAGTGGCCTTAGGGGTGTTCCGGCAGCTCCGATGTGCTGAGCATGGCCACCATCCAGACGCTGCTCAGGGCCACTGCAGCGAGGACCCCAGCGCCAACGCTCACGCGCACCATCAGCAGTGGCACCACCAGCGGCACCAGCAGGCTGCCGATCAGGGGGGTGAAGGCCACGATGGGCTTGGCCACGGTGGGGGGAAGCAGGCTGGCCATGGGCTCAGATCAGAACCATTCGGCTACAGCCTGGTCACTGGGGTTGCTGTTGTCTTCCGGTGTGTTGCGATCGAACTGAAGCGTGATGTTGCGCTTCTGTTCTCCATCGGCGGCCACGGCTTCGATGGCATACACCTGTTGACCATCGCGGAAGGGCACCTGGATGCGGAAGGTGCCATCGCTGGAGAGGGGCACATCTTCCCCGCCGATGCTGAGCTTGGCGGAGGGATCGGTGGCGCCGTACACAATCAGTTCGGCATCGGCCACCAGCCAGAAGGACCGCTGCCGCGGGGTCACCCCGCCAGCACCCGATTCGTTGCGGCCACTCGCCCAGAGCCCCGCCCCCGAAGGGTTGAGGCCAGCCCCTTCCGCCTGCTCCAGCTCGTGGAAGGCTTCTGAACCCCGGCCCAGGCGGCGCCAGCCGATGGTGGCGGTCTGGTAAAGCCGCTCGTGCAGGCCGTTGTCACCGCTGGTCACGGGCTCAGCCAGGGGCGTGGGCGCAGGAGGGGTATCCAGGGAGAACGGTACGAACTGATCGAGGATCTGTTCGCTGGGGTGCAGGGCCGGAACGCGGGCCACGGAGGAGCTGGCCAGGAAGATCCAGCCGCCACCGGCTTTGCGGTAGCCCAGCTCCACGCGGTAGTCGCGGTCACTCAGGGGCACTGGCAAATACCACTCGGTGGCGTGGCTATCCACCACCACCTCCTGCAGGGTGTGGGGATGGCTGCCGCCGTGGCTGAGGCCGGTCACGTCGGCCACGCGCAGGCACAGCTGGGTGGCTCCCGCCTTGAGAGCCTGCTGGCGATCACTGTCGGAGATCTCCCAGAACACGTAGGCCCACTGAGGATCCCGGGGTAGAAACACCACGCGGGTGTCGCCCTCGGGCCTGGTGGGGGCTGGCAGGGTGGATTCCAGGCTGTCCAGGTTGGGCTGGCGCTTGCTGATGGCGCTCAGCAGTTCTTCCTTGGATTTGCGGCTGTAGAGGCTCACCCCCACGTCACTGGCCACTTGACGCAGTTGACGCAGGGTCATCCGGGCAAGCGATGACAGGGTCTGGCTCACAACTCCTCCGGATTCCTTTGGGATCAGTCTGACAACTTTCACCGCTTCCCCCTCTTTTTGGAGCCTGCCGTCAGCATCCCGTGACTGGCTGCATCCGCTCTGGAACACAAAAAAACGGCGGGTTGCCCCGCCGTCCTAAACCCATGAAAGGGGATGACTCAGCGACCGACGCTGCGATAAGGCACCTTGGCCATGTAATCCATGCTGGCGTTGCCGCCGGCTCCACCACGGCTGCGCATGGCGGGCAGG
>JBIIQU010000250.1:0-2847 GCA_044341905.1 Vulcanococcus sp.
GCCAGCATCTGGGTTCCCACCAGCACATCGGCTTCGCCAGAGGCAAATTGCTCCAGCAGCCGCCGGTGGCCGTCACGGCCTCGGGTGGTGTCGCGGTCAAACCGCAGCAGTCGCAGGCCCTCCAGCTCGCTCTCCAGCTGCTCCATCACCCGTTGGGTGCCGGCACCGAAGGGCTTGAAGGCGGTGGAGCCGCAGTGGCCGCAGCGCTCACCGATCTCCTCGCGGTGGTCGCACCAGTGGCAGCGCAGCCACTCCCGGCCGCCCTTCTGGCGATGCACCGTGAGGGCCACATCGCAGTGGGGGCATTGCACCACCTCGCCGCAGCTGCGGCAGCTCAGAAAGCTGCTGTAACCCCGCCGCGGCACCAGCACCACCGCCTGCTCCCCCCGGTCCTTGAGGGTTTCGAGCCGCTCCATCAGCGGCCGGCTGATGAGGCGTCGGTGGCCTTCCGCCAGTTCCTGGCGCATGTCCACCAGCCGCACCGGAGGCAGGGGCCGGCTGCCGATGCGCTGCGGCAGCCGCAGCACCCAACAGGCGGGCTCGGGCCCCTTGCAGGCCAGCCAGGTTTCCAGGGAGGGCGTGGCACTGCCCAGCAGCAGCTTGGCCCCGCAGCGCTGGGCCCTCAACCTGGCCACCTCCCGGGCGTGGTAACAGGGCATGGGGCTGTCCTGTTTGTAGGAGCTGTCGTGCTCCTCATCCAGCACGATCAGGCCCAGTTCGGCCATGGGCAGGAACACCGCCGAACGGGTGCCCACCACCACAACTGGGTGGCCTGCTCCGGCGTTGAGGCAGCGGCGCCAGGTGGCGATCCGCTGACCCTCGCTGCAGCCGGAGTGATACTCGAGCACCTGCTCGCCAAAACGGCTGCGGCTGCGGTCGAGTAGCTGGGGGATCAGGCCGATTTCTGGGGTGAGTAGCAGCACGCTGCGGCCCGCCTGGAGCTCCTGGGCGGCGGCCTGCAGGTACACCTCGGTTTTACCGGCGCCGGTGACGCCCCAGAGCAGCAGGGCCTGACCGGCTGGTGCCTGCGCGATGGCGGCTAGGGCCCGGGCCTGGTCCGCGGTGAGGCTGCGGGTGGTGTCCAGGGGCGGCGCAGTCGGCGCGTGGCCTCCACCGCTGCTCGGGGCCTCCGCATCGGTGAGGGTGCGCCGTCGCACCCGGCCGCGCCGCTCCAGGCCCTCCACCACGGCCCGGCTGATGCCGGGGTGCTGGATCAGCTCGCTCAGCCAGGCGGATCCTCCCTGCTCCAGCAGGAGCGCCAGGGCCTGGGCCTGGCGCTCGGTGAGGCTGGCTGGCGCGGGCTGGCTCTGGCCCGTGTCGGTGATGGCTTCCACGCGGATGCGCCGCCGGGGCTGCTGGGAGGCCCGTGCCGCCCGCTGCCCCAGCCAACCCGGCGGTAGAGCGGCCTTGAGGGTGCGGAAGCGGCTGGTGTGGCACTGCTCCGCCACGGCACTGATCAGCGCCTGCCAGCTGGGATCCACCGCAGCGCTCTGGTGCAGCCCCTCGATGGCCACCAGTTCCTTGCCCTCCAGGGCGGCTGGCAGCAGCGCCAGAGTGTCCACCACCAGGCCGACGTGGCGCCGTCCCCGCAGTCGCAGGCGCACCAGATCGCCGCTGCCCACGGCCAGCCGCTGCGGGTTGGCGTAGGTGAACACCTGGCCCTCGCGGCCGGCCTCCAGCCACACCTGCAGCCAGGCTGCACCGTCCTCGGGAATGGGCGTGTTGGACGGTTCCGCTGGTTGCAACCTTGCAAAGCTCACAGGGGTTTCTTAAGATGAGCTTGTTGAGCAGTCCATAGGGCTGTAGTCGGAACCAGGCAAAGTTCCGTCCAGAGGGAAGATCAGAGGTTGGCCAGGCCTGTCCTGCGCACCCGATCTGCGACCACCCCTGACAGCGATGCCTGGGCCTTTGCCCGCACTCGGTCTACTCCTTTCGGTTCAGCCTCCAGTTCCGCCACCACGGGTTCACTCCACACCTGAGAGGTCGCCCCTACGGGCCCGCGTTTTCACCACGCTTGTTCCAGGTTGGGTTTGTCCCCTACGGCTTCCCCTCAATTTGCGCTTCACCAGGTCGTGATCTGCCCTCGCCTGGGCAGCTCACATGGGGTCCGGGCTCAGTCCGGCCAAACCCTGCGCCCATCGCACGTTGTTCTCGCTGAATCGTTGACCATCGCCTCCGCGTCTGCTGATCCGCCGCCCCGGTTGTTCGCTGCTGCTGCTTCCGCACCAGTTTTTCGTCGCGCACCCTGACATTTCCGGCCCACGCCCCCTTAGCCCTAACGCCGCCATCCCCGAGCTTCCTATGAGCACTGCTGCTGCTGCTGCTTCCAAAGCCAAGAAACCCGCGCCTGAAATCCTGATGGTGGCCAACGCCGCCGGGGAAACCATCAAGGTGGCCAAGCCGAAGGCCACGCGGGCCAAGGCCAAGGATGCGGAGGCTGCAGCAGCAGGTGAGGCTGCCAACAAGGTGACCCCCACCAAGGCCAAGACCGCCAAGGTGGCCGCCACGAAGACTGCTGCCAGCAAGACCAGCGGCACCAAGGCCGCTGCCAAGAGCACCGCCAAGAAGGCCAGCACCAAGGCCAAGGCCGCCGCGCCGGCAGATCTCGATGCAGCTGCTGATCAGCTGCTGGCCACGGCGGGCGATGACACCGGCTTAGACGCGAAGACTGCCGACAAGAAGGACGACAAGGCGGCCAAGGCTCTGGCCAGCATCAAGGTGGGCCCCAAGGGTGTGTACACCGAAGACTCGATTCGGGTGTATCTCCAGGAGATCGGCCGCATTCGCCTGCTGCGGCCGGATGAAGAGATCGAGCTGGCGCGCAAAATCGCCGATCTCCTGCAACTG
>JBIIQU010000251.1:0-2844 GCA_044341905.1 Vulcanococcus sp.
CCGTGCTGTCCCGCAACAGAGCGCTCAACCAGGCCCGCGTGGCCGGTCGGCGGGCGCACACCAGCAGGCCGCTGGTGAAGCGCCCCAGGCGATGCACGGGCCGGGCCCCGGGCCAGAGCCGCTCCAACTGGGCCAACAGCGTGTGCGCGAGAAAGCCACCGGCAGGGAGCACCGGCAGGCCACTGGGCTTGTTGAGCACCAGCAGGTCACCGTCGTCGAACACCACGGCGGCCTGGGCCAGCACCGGCACGGCGGGCTCCTGCCAGGGGGGCCGATGCCACTGCAGCCGATCACCGGCGTCGAGGGGCGCATCGGCCCGGAGCTGTTGGCCGTTCCGCCAGATCTCGCCAGCCAGAAGCCGCTCACTCCACACCCCCTGATCCGAGTGGCGGTAGCGGGCGGCGTAGAAGGCGCTCACCAGCAGCGGGGCCTCCACCGCAGTGGCCGGCAGGTCCTCCGGCCGCACTCGGTCGCGATAGGTGTGGCCCTGGTTCAGGGCCGCCGGCAACCAGTCAGGGGGCAGGGATTGCGGGGTGTCGGGCAAGCCGCTCAGTCCACCAGGCCGTGTTCGAGGGCATAGCGCACCAATTCGGTGCGACTGGCGGTGCCGGTTTTGGTGAACAGGCGGCTCACGTACTTCTCCACATTGCGGATGGAGGTTTCCAGCCGCCGCGCAATCTCCTTGTTCATCATCCCCTCGGCCACCAGCTGAAGCACCGAGGCCTCGCGGGGGGTGAACTCGTGGCGCACGGGACCGGCAGCCTTTTTCGAGCCACTGCCGGTGAGCATCGAGCGAATCTCGGTGATTTGCTTGGCCATCTGGCCGATATCGGCATCGGCGTAGCGGGCAGCCTCCGCCAGCAGCCGCTCCTGGCGGCGCACCACGTTGTGCACCCGAGCCACCAGCTCATCGGGATCGAAGGGCTTGGGGATGTAGTCGTCGGCGCCGGCCTGGAATCCCTCGATGCGATCGGCCGTCATCCCCTTGGCGGTGAGGAAGATCACCGGCGTGCCACCGAGCCGTTCATCGGCCCGCAGCTTCTTGAGCAGCCCGTAGCCATCGAGGCGGGGCATCATCACGTCGCTGATCACCAGGTCGGGCAGCAGCTCCTGGGCCTTGGTCCAGCCGTCCTCACCATCCACGGCGGTGGTCACCTGGAAGCCCTCGTCTTCGAGGTAGGTCTGCACGGCGGTGCGCAGGCCGGGCTCGTCGTCCACCAGCAGCAGCCGCGCCGGGGCAGGGGCCGGCGGCTCGGCGCTGGCGTCTGGGGCGGGCTGGAGATCGGGTTCGAGGCTCATGGGCCCGCTGGGGTGCACGAAGGCTGTGGCCGCAATCTATCGAGGGTTGCCAGGAAGCACCTGCTGCTGCTCGCGCAGCTGGCCTGAGTAGCCCAGCTGGCGCGCCAGGGCACCAAGGGTGGCGGGATCCTTGCCCGCCTGCTCCGGGAAACAGGCCGCCCACCAGATCTGGTGATCGAGGCGGTTAGCGTCCGACACGCCGCCACCGGGGTTGAGCTCCTTAATCAGCAAGGCCCGGCCTTGGCGGGTGAGCCGCATGGGTGCCGCCGGACTGCAACGCAGGGTGTCGGTGGCGAGTTTCACACCCGTGGGGGTTTCAAACCACACCGCAATGGTGCGGGCCGTGGCATCTGCCGGATCCACCTTGGCTCCATAGACGCCGATGGCATGCTCGCCCTCCATGGTTTGCCATTGCCGCAGCAGCACCAGGCCCTGAGGGCGCTGGTCCTGGGGATTGGAGAGGCTGCCCTGATCCGCTGATACCGGCCAGCATCCCGCCGCCGCCAGGCCAACCACCAACAGCCCCGGAGCCACCAGGGGAGCAAGAGAACGAGCCATGGGAGGGCATGGAGCAGCCGTGCTTGCCAGCATGGAGCGGCATGCCAGCTGCCGTCACTTACCTCGACCACCAGGCCACCACCCCGTGCGATCCGGCGGTGGTGGAGGCGATGGCGCCCTGGTGGAGTAGCGAGTTCGCCAATCCCGCCAGCCGCCTGCACCGGCCCGGCCTGCTGGCGGCGGCCGCCGTGGAGCGGGCCCGGGCCCAGATCGCTAACCACCTGGGGGTGGCCCCTGAAGCGGTGGTGTTCACCAGCGGCGCCACCGAGGCCAACAACCTCGCCCTCAAGGGCCTGGCGGAGGCCGAATTGGCAGCCGGGGGCTCGCGCCGCCATCTGATCACGCTCGCCACGGAGCACCGGGCCGTGCTCGACCCCCTGCGCTACCTGGGGCAGCTGGGCTTCGCACTCAGCGTGCTGCCGGTGCAGGGGGATGGCCTGGTGGATCTAGCCGAGCTGGACGCGGCCCTGCGGCCCAGCACCCTGGCGGTGAGCGTGATGGCCGCCAACAACGAGATCGGCGTGCTGCAACCCCTGGCGGCCATCGGCGCTCTCTGCCGCCACCGCGGGATCCTGTTTCACTGCGATGGGGCCCAGGCCGTGGGGCACATCGCCTTGCAGCCAGCCGCGTTGGGAATCCACCTGCTGAGCTTCAGCGGCCACAAGCTCTACGGGCCCAAGGGCATCGGGGCTCTGGTGCTCGCACCGAACGTGGTGCTGGCCCCCCAACTGCACGGCGGCGGCCAGGAGCGGGGCCTGCGGGCCGGCACGCTACCGGTGCCCCTGATCGTGGGCCTGGCCAAAGCCCTGGAGCTGGCGGCCTCCGATCGCGACGCCCGGGCCGAGCGGCTCGCTGCCCTGCGGGACCGACTCCTGACCGGGCTCGAGCAGCTCGGCGACATCCGCCTCAACGGCGCCGCCACCCCCCGGCTGGCCCACAACCTGAACGTGAGCGTGGGCGGCGTGAACGGCACGGCCCTGCACAGCG
>JBIIQU010000252.1:0-2836 GCA_044341905.1 Vulcanococcus sp.
GAGTGGCAGATCTTGCACCACCATTCCTCGCTGCTGCCCACAGGCTGATCTGGATACCGCAGCGCCGCCAACTCAGGCCACCTGCACGCCCTTCCAGAACGCCACACGCCCCTTGATCTGCTTGGCGGCATCCTTGGGCTCGGGGTAGTACCAGGCGGCATTGGCATTCACCTCGCCGTTCACCACCACATCGAAATAGTGGGCGGTGCCTTTCCAGCCGCACACGCTGGTGTGGCTCGAGGGCCGGAAGCAATCAGCTACGAGGGCCTCGGCGGGGAAATAAGCATTGCCTTCCACGGTTTCAATATCCTCGCTACTGGCAATCACCGTGCCGTTCCAGCGCGCTTGCATGGGAGGGAGCTCATCAACAAGCTCCATCCTGCCAGCAGAAACGGCAATTCTGAACGGGGCAAGCACACCCTTCCCAGTCAAGTTTCAATCGGCGGACAGCACAAACCCCGCTCGCTACGGTCCGGCTTGAGCCGTATCCATCTCATGGGAAAGCGTCAAAGGGCCTCCTCCTTTCTGCGCGACTTCAAGGACTTCCTCAATCGCGGCAACGTCGTTGATCTGGCCGTGGCCGTTGTGATCGGCGGAGCCTTCGGCAAGGTGATCGATGCCGTGGTGTCCCTAGTGATGGGGGCACTGCTGCAGCCAGCCCTCAAGGCCGCCAATGTGTCGGCCATCAGCGCCTGGCCAGCCGGGGCCGTGCTCGTAGCCCTGATCAACTTCGTGGTGATCAGCTTTGTGGTGTTCGTGATCATTCGCGCCCTCGAGAAACTCAAGCGCAGTGAGGCCGAGGCCAGCGGACCTGACAGCCAACAGCAGTTGGCCGACGCCGCCAACCGCCTGGCCACCGCCCTGGAGCGGCGGCAGCTCTGAGCTCAGAAGCGAACGCCCTCGTAGATCGGCAGGGTGGCAAAGCCCAGGGAGGCCGGCACCGGATTCACCCCATCCGGCAAGGCCTGCACCCCAAACATGTAGGAATCCGCCTGGGTTGGATTGTGCCAAGGCCGCAGGGCCACGGTCACGGTTTGTCCAGGCTGGGGCGGTTCGGGGAAGCGGATCTCGAACCTGCGGGCATCGGGATCAAACGTGGCCTCCACGGGCACGGCGGGCCCCTCGCGCCGCGGCAGCCCTACAAAGGCCCGGGTTCTGGCCGTATCAAAGTTGAAGCTGGTGTCCACACCCCGGATCTGGCGGATCACCAATCCCCCCAGACCCACACCGGCCTGCTCCGGCAGGGTCACGGTGAAGTAGTACTCCCCGCCGGTCTGCATCACGTACCAGTAGTAGTTGCGGAGCTCCACCTTCCAGGGAGGCTTGGCGAACCAGGTTTGCCCCTGGAGTTCCACGGCCTGGGCTGATGGCTGGCCTGATAGGAGAACGGTCACGCCGGCCCCAGTGGCCACGGCCAGTCCCAACAGGGCAGAGAAACTGCAACGAGCCGGTGAGAACGTCATGCCCTAGAGGCTGAATTCCCAGAAATTAGCCATGAACCCAAGCTGCGCTGGGCTGATCCACGGGCCGTTGATAGGGTGCCGGCCACCGGGACCCAACGCACATGAACAGGGCTGAACTCGACGCCATCGAACTGATGCTGCGCGACCTCAACACCCGGCACGACGAAATTCGCCACCGCGCCGCCTTTCGGGGGTGCACCCGCGAACTGCTCGCCCTCCAGCAGGAGCTGGTGCACTACCTCACCAACAAACGCGAAGGGCTTTCCGGCCGCTAGCGCAGGACGGCAACCGAAAGGAAGGGCTGGGGATTCTGGTCCCGGCGATGCTGCACTGGGAGGGCCGGGCCCTGTTGATCCCCGTCCAGGGCGGCGGTGGCCTCCAGGGCCTGGCGCAGATGCCGGGCTGCATGCAGCGACATGTCCCGTGGCACTGAAATGCGATCCCGCAGGTAGCGCAGGCCGGCCGCTGTTCCCGGGGGTGGTGCGCAGGGGGGAACGCCGTTATGCAGCAAGGCCATGAGGCTGCAACGCAAGGCCGTATCGAGGCGAGCGACAGCCTCAGGGCCGCGCTGAGCACCCTCTGGATTCACGGCCAGCAGCACGGCACGGTGCTTCACCACCCGGGCCAGGGCCTCGAGAGCCACAGCCGCCGGTTCGGGCTGGCGGGTTTCGATCACAGCCGGATTCGGGGATGGCCAGGGCCCTTGATCGATGGCCTTGGCCGCGGCCCTCTGCTCCGCCGTGCCGCTGGCGAGACAACAGCCCATCTGGGGCGGCAGATCGTGGGCATGGGTGTGCACATCGCTCTGGGTGCCGAGGTAGGTGGAGCGCTGCTCCAGGGCCGAAAACCAGCGATCGATGGCCGGGTGCTCGGCCCGGAGTCCGTAGCCCTTGTAGTAGCTGAGCGAGGCGTTCATCCGCTCCAGGTAGGGGATGAAGATCACATCGGCGCTGCCGAACTCGCTGAGGAAGAACGGCCCAGGCGTGGTCTCCAGGGCCTGCTCCACCAGCTGGGCCATACGAATGAAATGCTGCTCCGCCGGGGCGGTGTGGGGCCCATGGCCTTCGCTGTAGCAAAGCCACTGGCACCAGGCCCGGAACAGGCGCCGCTCCAGCTGCCGCAGCGAGAACACATCCGGATCGCTAAGGCCCTGGCCGAGCGGACCGAAGGCGGCTTCCAGTTCCCCCAGAATCACATCGCTCTCGGTGATCAGGCGGCCATCCAGCTCGAGGGCGGGGAGCATGCCGGAAGGCACCCGTTGCTTGAACCACGCCTCCTTTTCCCCGTAGCAGAACATCGTCACCTTGCGGATGCGGTAAGGAATCCGCTTTTCCTCCAGCCACAGCCACACCTTCTGGCAGTAGGGACACCAG
>JBIIQU010000253.1:0-2834 GCA_044341905.1 Vulcanococcus sp.
GACTCCCTGGTGAGCCCGCAGCTGGCCGCGCTGGCTCCGCCCACCTGTGAGCGCATTCGCACCAGCACCCTCACGCTGGAGGAGGTGATGGAGCTGATGCTGGATCGCGCCAGGGCCGGCAAGCGGGTGGTGCGTCTCCACGATGGCGACACCTGCCTCTACAGCGCCCTCAATGAACAGCTCTGCCGGCTGCTGGATGCCGACATCACGGTGGAGGTGGTGCCCGGGCTCAGCGCCTATCAAGCCACCGCGGCTGCCCTGAGCAGTGAACTCACCATTCCCGGCCTGGTGCAGACCATCGTGCTCAGCCGTGCAGGCGGACGCACAGGGGTGCCGGAGAACGAATCACTCGAGCGGTTGGCGGCCCTGCAGGCCTCCCTGTGCCTCTACCTGAGTGCACGCCACGTGGAGCAGGTGCAGGCCGAGCTGCTGCGCCACTACCCAGCCGACACCCCCGTGGCGATCGGCTATCGCGTCAGCTGGCCCGACCAGTGGCTCACCGTGGTGCCCCTGAGCGAGATGGCCCGGGTGAGCCAGGAGCGGGAGCTGATCCGCACCACCCTGTACGTGGTGAGTCCAGCCCTGGCGCCTCCTGGCGAGGCCCGATCCAAGCTCTATTCAGCCAGCCATCACCACCTATTCCGCGGCGGCGCCGAGGTGGGGGCCACGATGTTTTAAGCTCTTGGGGTGCGGGCGATTAGCACAGCGGTAGCGCACTTCCTTCACACGGAAGGGGTCACTGGTTCGAATCCAGTATCGCCCATATTCTGATGAAACCTCTTGCCTTGCAAGGGGTTTTCTCGTTTTCGGGCTTCCAAGTGGCGGCCGTTTGTGGCACCTGATCCCAGTTGCCATGCGGAACCAACAAATCTGGGGCACAATGCCGCCACGCGATCGTCGGCCCCGCGCGTGAGCGCCAGCAACCCCACCATGGACCTCGACGCTGGAACGCCGTCTGCCGAGTCAGCCCTGGAGCGCCTGGGCCTCACCCTGAGGGAGGCCCGCCTGGCCCGTGGCCTGGAGTGCAGTGCCCTCGCGGCTCAGCTGCGCATGGGTCCCGAACAACTGGAGGCCCTCGAAGCGGGTGATCCCAGCCGGTTGCCCGAAATGGTGTTCGTAATCGCCCAGGCCCGGCGGGTGGCTGACGCCCTCGGCGTGGACGTGAACCTCTTGATCACGCCGCTGAAACAGAGCGCCGGAGCCCTCAAGGCGGCCCCGGCTCCACTCACCCCAGACACCTACACCGCCAAGACCAAGCGCAGCCGTGGCAGCCAAGCGTCGCTGCTGCCGGTTGTGGGCTGGCTGGCCCTGCTGGCTGGCCTGGCCGCAGCGGGGGGCTGGGGCTGGCAGCAGCTCGCCCAGACCGGTAGCAAGCCCAAGGCCGCCGCCCCGTTGGCTCCAGCCCAGCCGGCGCCGCAGCCCGGCCTCTCTAAGCCAGTGGCCATGCCAACCACCCTCAGCCTCACCAGCACGGAGGCGAGCTGGCTGGAGGTGCGCACCACGACCGGCAAGCAGCTCTTTGAGGGCAACCTCAAGGGCACGCAGATCTTCCCCCTGGGCACGGGGCTGAGGGTGTTGGCCGGCCGGCCCGATCTGGTGCGCGCCAGCCTGGGCAAGGCCCCCGGCAAGACCCTGGGGCGGATTGATCAGTTGACCTGGGTGGAGTTCAAACCCTCCGCTCCGGCAGCAACGGCTCCAACACCCTGAGGCTCACGCCAGCGGCCTCCTGCACCGCAGGAGCACAGGCCTGCAGACTCCAGCGCTCCAGGCTGAGGTCAACCTCAGCGGCCATGGGCTCCAACCGGATGTTGAGGCCACTGGTGGCATCCGCACGCACCTGAATCCCCGCCACCGAGGCCTGGGGCCGGCGATCCAGGGCAACGGCCAGCCGCAGCAGCAGGGCCATGGCCGCCACCGTGCGGCGCTGCTCGCGGCCATCGATCAACTGCCAGGCCTCGTGGCGTTTCTTGGGCAGGCTGCGGCGGTGGTAGCGGGCCATGGCCGCCACCATCAACTGCTCACTGTCGGAGTAGCCCAGGAGGTCGCCGTGGCGGATCAGATACCAGCTGTGCTTGTGATAGGCCCCCACATTGATGTGTTGGCCGCAGCTGTGCAGCATCGCCGCGGCCCAGAGCAGTTGGCGGCCGCTGCCGTCGTCGTTGTGCAGCACCCCCTGGGTCTGGCTGTACAAGCTGAGGGCGTAGCCCGCCACCCGCTCCGCCCGGGCCTGATCCACGCCGTAGCGCTGCACCTGGTGCAGCACCGTGCGCTGGCGAATGCTGCTCTGGAACGCAAAGCGATCCACGATCAGATCGTTGCGCAGCATCCAATCCACGATCAGGCCTTCCCTCAGGGCCCGCTCACTGATCACCAGCTCCTGGGCACCGAGCATCTGCATGGCGGTCTGCAGGATCAGGGCACCGGGAACGATGATCTCGGCGCGGCGCTCATTGAGGCAGGGCAGGGCCCGCCGCTGCTCGGGGGTCATGGTGAGCAGGCGGGCCACCAGCTGGTTGAGCCGCTCCCGCGGCACCCGATACCCCTGCATGCGCAACGGGGGGCGCGGATCCTCTGCCGCGGCCATGGCCGCGATCGCCATGGCGGTGCCGCTGGTGCCCACCATCACCGGCAGTTCGCCCGGGTTGAGCCGCTGCTTCACCTTCAGCACCGCCGGCTCCAGGCTCCCCTGGATGTAGGCCCGCAGAAACTCCACCCGCTTGGGAGGCAGCGGATCGTCGTGAACAAAATCCCGCTGCAGTCGCACGGCCCCCACCCGGGTGCTGGTGAGGGCACGGGCATCCCGGCCATCCGCCAGGATCAATTCAGTGGAGCCA
>JBIIQU010000254.1:0-2828 GCA_044341905.1 Vulcanococcus sp.
CAGCAATGTCACCCAGGACCTCACCCAGCTCGGCGGCCTTTGGAGCCGCCGGCCGCTGATGGGGATGGCCTTCCTGGCCGGTGCTGCCGGGCTGATGGGGCTGCCGCCGTTTGGTGGCTTTGCGGCCCTGCGGGAGCTACTGGCCCTGGTGGCGGCCAGCCCCCTGCCCCTGGTGTTGGGCGGGCTGGTGTTGATCACCAATGCCCTGATCAGCGCCTCGCTGATGCGGGTGTTCGGTTTGATCTGGGGCGGAGTGCCTACCCCCTTCACCGCCCGCTCAGCCGAGGTGCTCTGGTTGATGGTGTTGCCCACCCTGGTGTTGATGGGGTTGGTGCTGCACATCCCCCAGCTGCTGGTGCAGATCGGTGTGTACCAGCTCACCCCTGTGCCCGGCTGGGGCCCCTGGGGTGTGCCGCTTTTGCTTTCCACCCTGGTGGGGGCAGGCAGTTCAGCCTTCTTCTACCTGCGGCCCCACCCCCTGGCGGAGCTGCCAGCTGGCCTCGGCGGCCTGCAGCATTGGCTGGCGGAAGACATGCACACCGAGGCCTTTTATCACCGCACCGTGGTGGCCCTGGTGGTGGGCCTGGCCCGGCTCAGCTCCTGGAGTGATGCCCAGTTGGTGGATGGCTTCAGCAGCGGCACCGGTGGGGCGGCCCTGGCCGGGGCCCGGCGCCTCAGCTTCACCACCTCCGGCCGCTCCCAGGCCTATGCCCTCACCCTTGTGCTCGGCGTGCTCTTGATGGCCGCATGGCTGTTGGCCCATTGATCTCAACGCTGGCCCACTGATTTCGCTGCTCAACCATGGCTTTGCTGTTGCTGTTTCTCTTGCCCTTGCTGGCGGGAGTGCTGATACCCCTGCTGCCCGAGCGGCCTGGATTGGCCCGTGGGGCTGCCCTGGTGGCGCCTGTGCTGCAGTTGATCACCGCCGCCTGGCTCTGGCGCCATCCGCCTGGAGATGTCGTGGTGGATTGGCTGCCCCGCCTCGGCCTGGTGCTGGAGCTGGGGCTCGATGGCCTGTCGCTGCCCCTGGTGCTGCTCACGGCCCTGCTCACGGCCTTGGCCGTGCTGGCCAGCCCGGAGCACCAGAGCCGCCCGCGCCTGTTTTTCTCCTTGATGCTGGCCACCAACCTGGGCTTGGTGGGCTCCTTCCTGGCCCGCAACGCCCTGCTGTTCGTGCTGGCCTACGAACTGATCCTGATTCCCACCACCCTGTTGGTGGCCATCTGGGGTGGCGACCGGCGTGCCGGCGCGGCGATTCGCTTCCTCACGTATGGGGCCGTGTCGGGGATTGCCCTGTTGGCGGCGGTGCTGGCCTTCGGCTTGCTCCAGCCTGGCGGCCTTGATTTCAGCTACAGCGCCCTGGCCCACCATGAGTTCACGGAGCCGCAACAGCGCTGGCTGCTGGCCCTGGTGCTGCTGGCCTTTGGCCTGAAGCTGCCGATCGTGCCCCTGCACGGCTGGCAGCCCTACACCTACAGCCAGGCCCCAACACCGGTGGCCATGCTGCTGAGCGGGGCCGTGTCGAAATTGGGGGCCTATGGCCTGCTGCGCTTCGGGGTGGAGTTCCTGCCTGACGCCTGGACCGCCTGGTCGCCCTGGATTGCCGCCGCCGGCGCCATCAGTGCCATCTACGGCGCCCTCAATGCCATTGCCCAGCTCGACATGCGCCGCCTGGTGGCCTACAGCTCCCTGGGCCACATGGGCATGTTGCTGCTGGCCCTGGCCGCTGCCACACCCTTGAGCCTGCAGGGGGTGATCGCCCAGATGCTGGCCCACGGATTGATCATCGCCCTGCTGTTCTGCCTGGTGGGGATGATCCAGGCCAAAACCGGCACCACGGCTATTCCGGAACTCTCCGGGCTGCTCAATGCCCAGCGGGGCCTGCCCTTCACCCTGGGCCTGATGCTGGTCGCCTTGATGGCGGCCGCCGGGGTGCCGGGTCTGGCGGGCTTTGTGGCGGAATTGCTGGTGTTTGAAGGCAGCTGGTTGGCGTTCCCCTGGCCCACGCTGGTTTGCCTGATGGCTTCCGGCCTCACCGCGGTGTATTCCGTGAGGCTGTTCAACCGGGTGGGCTTCGGCCGGCTGGATAACAGCAAGGCCAACTGGGCCAGCACCACCTGGGCTGAGCGTGCCCCGGCCCTGGTGCTCACAGCCCTGGTGATCGGTGCTGGCCTGTGGCCTGGGGCGCTCACCGGTTGGAGCGAAACCAGCACGGCCGCACTCGCCCTGCGCTACACCGATGCGCCGCCGCTGCTCGCCAACGCCTCCGGTTCCGCTGGCCCCCTGTTCTCCGCCGTTGTGTTGCCCTCGCCGCTCCTGCCCTCATGACTGCCACCGTTGCTCCCGGGCGCACCCAGGCTCCCCTGATTCCTCCCTCCACCCACCGCTTTGCGGAGGTGATTCACCGCCTCGAGGCCGGTGGCTCGATGCTGCCGGATACACCGGAGAACCTGCAGCAAATCATCGGCATCTACAAGGCCTATGCCGTGCCGATGGACTTCTATTGGCGCGACCTGCTCTACATCGCCGAGCGGGTGTTTCTGAATCCGCTGCCGGCCTTCAAATACTTCATCTCCAAGCAGTATTTGGATCTCCCCAACAGCTATGCGGGGGATCAAGCTGCACTGCGGATCTGGCGGGGCGGTGAGAAGGCCCATCCCGAGCTTCTCGCCTTCATGGAGCGCGGGGAAACCCGCCGCATGCCCAAGCTGCTGCACCACCTCTGGCACGACCGGGTGAACATGGAGTTCGCCGAGGCCTGCATGCAGGCCATGTTCTGGCACCAGGGCATGGGCGGCCGCTTCAACGACTACCTGGAAAGCGAGGCC
>JBIIQU010000255.1:0-2826 GCA_044341905.1 Vulcanococcus sp.
TCGACTAGCTCTTGCACGCAGGCGTAGGTACTCCAGCGTCGGGCTTCCGATATCGGTTCCCAGGGGTCGCTTTCGCCCCAGATCATGCGCACTGGTGTGCGTAGGTCCGCCAGAAGCTCAGGGGCGATGCGGTCGTTAAAGAGGTTGATGAAGCCGCGAAATGCTTCACTGGCACCTGGCTGTCGTGCCGGTTGGAGCAGCAGCTGAACCAGCTGGTCGTCGATGTTCTGGTTCGTTGGATAGGCCTGCTGAAGCACCTTCCGAATCACAACGGCGTTCGTCAGTTGGTGAAATAGGCCGCCAGTGAGCCAGCGTTGGCGTACGAGGGACTTGAGTAACGGTCGGCCCCAGCGACGTAGAGGTGGCTGTTCCGCCAGGCGCTTGTCATCGAGGGCACGCTGCGCACAGTCGATCAACACGACGCCAGTGGGGGCGTGTCCCCGTTGCTCCAACTTGGCGGCAGCCGCCAGTGCAACAACACCACCGATGGAGTTGCCCACCAACTGGATAGGGCCTTGCACGATCTCTTCTACGAAGTCGACCACTTGATCGGCCCAGAGGTCGATGCCGTAACGACAGCTGCCCGGTTCTTGGCGTTCGCCCTCTAACCATGAGCGGGGCTTGTCGCTCTCGCCGAAACCAAGCAAATCGATGGCGAAGACTTCTCGCTCACGCCGGAGCGAGTGAACGTTGTGGCGCCAGTGTTCTTTGCAGGCCCCAAACCCGTGGATGAGGACGACAGCACTAGGTACGGAGGTCCCGCCGCTGTCGTCATGGGGTCCAGTGATGTAGGAGATGGAATGGCCTTGCCATGACCAGGTCCTTTGCCAGTTCGAGGGGTAAATGGTGGGGATCATGGGGTGGTTGAGGCGAGGTCAGGTTGCCAAGGGTTGACGCGTCCATCTTCAATGCGCCAAATGCGATCAGCGTCCTTGAGCAGTCGTAGGTCATGGGTCACCAGCAGAACAGCGCTGCGCCTTCGTCTGCAGAGGTCCCCCAGCAGTTCAACAACGTCCTGGCCGGATTGGCTGTCCAGTGATGCCGTCGGTTCGTCGGCGAGTACCAATTCAGGTTCCGGCGCCAGCGCCCGGGCGATGGCAACACGCTGTCGCTGGCCGCCGGAAAGTTCGTCAGGGTAGTGGTGGAGCCTGTGACTGAGCCCAACGGCCTCAAGCAGACTGCACGCTTTCTCCACGCGCGCTTTCGGATCCCGCTCATTGAGTTGGAGTAAGAGCTGCACGTTTTGAAGCACCGTGAGTGAGGAGACCAGGTTGTGACTCTGGAAGATGAAGCCAATCCGCCGGCGGATCGCCACCAGGGATGCCTCGTCGGCTCCGCGAAGCTCTTGACCCATCACTTTGAGCGAGCCCTCTTCCACAGAGCGCAGTGCACCGATCAGGGTCAATAGGGTGCTCTTACCGCTGCCGGAGGGGCCAACCAGCAGGGTGACCTCTCCGGCATGAACTTCGAAGTCGAGGCCGTGCAGAATTTCGGTTCGAAGCTCGCCCTCGCCATAACTGTGGCGCAGATCAGATGTGCAGATCACAGGTAATCTGGTGGTTTTGGGGTCCTGCATGACTTAAAAAACCGAAGCCGGGTCGGCATCCTTCAGTCGCCGAATGGCGATCGCCGCAGATGCTGCACACACGCCGAGGGTAAGGGCCCCGACCAAGGCAGTTTTGTCGGAAGTCATCTCGATGCGGATGCCTGAAGCAGCAGTAAGAAAGGCATACATGCCTGTGCTGATGATGGTGGCTGGGATAAAGGAGGAAACGCCTAGCAGGATGGCTTCTTGAATGACGATGATCAGGATAAAGTTGTTTGCGAAACCCATTGCCTTGAGAGTGGCGTACTCCTTGAGGTGGTCACTCACATCGGTGTAGAGCACCTGGTACACCACCACGCCTCCCACGAGCAGGCCCATGATCGTGCCGAAGCCAAAGATCACCCCAAACGATGAGGCCGTGTTCCAGTAATCACGTTCCTGGGCAATGAGCTCGGCCTTCGTGACCACTTGGAGCTCGCGGCCGTATTGCTGGCGCAAGAACCGTTGCACGCGAGAGGCGCTGGCGCCCGGATCCAGGCGGATCAGCCCCAGGGAAATTTCCCCCGGGTTGATCTGCCGAAAGGCGAGCTGGATGGCCGTGGTGTCACTGCTGATCAGGTTGCTGTCGGCGGCGAACGTGGATCCCAGGCGGAAGAGTCCCATGACCCGGAAGCTCTTGGTGAAGTCCGAAAGGATTAGCTCTTGTTGGCCATTGCGCTGAACCGCCGCCGCGATCGGGCCTGTGTTGCGGTTGCCCAGGGTGTCGAACAGCACGTAGTTGGGAGTCTTGAGCACCCCCGCCTGGGCCAGCACATCGGGGAGCTTCAACACCTGGGCATCCGGGTCGTAGCCGATCAGTCGCAGGCTGGTGGGTTTCACGCCGCCCAGTTTCTGCACGTTCACGTTGGCCACATAGACCGGAATCGTCTGCTTCACGCCCTCCACACCCAGGGCGTTGAACAGCAGCGATTGGGGAAACTGTTGGAAGTTTCCGCTGTTCAGTGTCGCGGGGCTGATCAGGATCAGGTCGGCATCCAGGGCCTCATAGAAGGTGGTGGCGCTGTCGAGCAGTCCAGATTGGAAGCCCAGCTGCATGTACATCAGCAGCGCCGCGAAGCCGATGCCGGTCACGGCCACCAGGTAGCGGATGGGCTGTCGCTTCAGCTGAAGCCAGGCCAGGGGCAGGTCGGCCAGGTTGAGGCCGCCCAACAGGCGCCGGAGCCAGCTCATGGATCGAAGCGCACGGTCACGTTCAAGCCGCTGAGGCGAGAGACCCGCTC
>JBIIQU010000256.1:0-2811 GCA_044341905.1 Vulcanococcus sp.
TCAGCCGCGCCCAGGTGCGAATGTCCTGCCAGCGCCGCACCTGCTGGTGCAGGCAGGAGCCACCAGGGCTCCCCCTGGGATAGGCGCCTCGAACCATGGGTGGTGCCGCGGGCCCCCAGCATGCAGGCTGTGGCCCCTGGGGCACAAAACTGCCGGTTCAGCTTCCTGTTGCTGAAGCAAATCAGGCCGTGCGGCACTGATCCTCCACTGCCACCACAGGAAAGGGCAGCAGGGAGGCCTCCCGCTCCGAGAGGCGACGGCTCCAGGCGCCGTTGATCGGCTCATTCCAGCGGAAGCCGGCCTCGCGGGCCTTGTGGCGCTCCTCATAGGAGAGGCGCGCCCGGTAGAGCCGCCGGGGTTCCAGTCCTGCCTGCAGCATCGGCTCGAGCTCAGGGCAGCGTTCAAACACCTGGGCTAGATAGATGCAATCGGTGAGGGCCCGGTGGGCCGCCCACACGGGAACCCCATAGGCCAGGGCCAGATCCCGCACCGAGGGGTTGGCGCGCAGGTGGCGATCGGGCGGCCAGCGCAGATCTTCCATACTGCAGAGCCAGGGTTTGGTGATGGCGGGCAGCACCCCCTGGCCGAACCACTGGCGATCGAAGGCCGCGTTGTGGGCCAACACCGCATCCGCCGCCGCCAGCATCGCCTCGAAGCACTGCAGGGCCGCCTGCCAGGGCTGGGGGCGTTGCGTCACCGCCGCCGCAATGCCGTTCACCGCTTCGGCCGGGTTGGCCTGGCACGGCAGCAGAAACGACACCTGGCCCAGCACGGCCCGGTGCGGCACATCAAACAGAATCGCGCCCACCTCGATGCACTGGTGCTGCTCCGGATCAAGCCCGGTGGTTTCCGTATCGAGGATCAACAGCCGCTGCAGTCCAGGCTCCTCTGGCACTTGGGCTGGAGCTTCGGCTGAAATGACGTCCGGCAGAGGAGTTGGCGCTGGTTCTGGAGCGGGTTCTGGTGCTGGTTCTGCAGTGGGAATCAGCGCCGGAGCCTGGGATTCCATGGCCGACACCAGGGCCAGCAGGTCGGTCTGCTCCCAGCCCGATGGGCTAGGGCTCTCACTGCCTGGATCCCTGTTCGGGTTGTCGCCGGCCGTGGCCATCACCTGCTCCTGGATGTGGCCATGATCCCAGCTCAAGCGAGGCGCTGCCTAGGGTGCCAACACCTCCAGCCCTGCTCCCGTGGCCAAGGCCCTCGCCGCCGGCGACCGTGCTCCCCTGATTGCCCTGCAGGATCAAGCCGGTGTGGAGCGCCGCAGTGATCAACTGGGCGGCCAGGCCCTGGTTCTGTTCTTCTATCCCAAGGACGACACCCCTGGCTGCACCATGGAGGCCTGCGCCTTTCGCGACAGCTACGCCGACCTGCAGGCCATGAACGCCCAGGTGTGGGGGGTGAGCGGCGATGACGCGGCCAGCCACCAGCGCTTTGCGGCGCGCCACAACCTGCCCTATCCCCTGCTGGTGGACCGGGGCAACCAGCTGCGCCAGGCCTTTGGCGTACCCAGCGTGCTGGGCCTGCTGCCGGGCAGGGTCACCTATGTGATCGATGGCTCCGGCGTGATTCGCCACGTGTTCAACAACCTGCTGGATGGGCCTGCCCATCGCCGCGAGGCGATCGCAGCCCTGCAACGGCTCCAGCAGGGATGAACTGGCAGCAGCAGGGCAGCCTCTGGACGCTGCAGCCAGAGCGCCCCCGCCACCTGATCGAGTTCATCGGCGGCAGCTATCTGGCCGCCACCCCCCAGGTGAGCTACCGGCGCCTGCTCGAATCCTTCGCCCGCCAGGGCTGCTGCGTGCGGGCCTGGAGCTACGTGCCCGGCTTTGATCACCAGGCCCAGGCCAATCAGGCCTGGAAGCTGTTCCGGGCCACCCGGGAGCGCCAGCCCATGGCAGGGGAGCCCCTACCCCTGAGGCTGGGTCACAGCCTGGGTTGCAAGCTGCACCTACTGGCTCCGGACAACGGCCGGGGCTGCTCCGGCCTCGCCGCCCTGAGCTTCAACAACTTCTCCGCCGAGCGCAGCGTGCCCCTGCTGTCGGAGCTGGCCCCACGGCTGGGCATCAGCACGGAATTCAGCCCCTCCCCTGAGGAAACCCTGCGGTTGATCGCCCGCGACTACCGCCAGCCCCGCAACCTGCTCGTGCGCTTCAACCGCGATGCCCTCGATCAGAGCCAGCGGCTGCTGGCGGTGCTGCAGGCCCGCCAGCAGGATCGCTCAAAACTGGTGGAACGCTCGGGGGATCACCTCACCCCAGCCAGTGCGGGCCTGCGCCAGAACCTGCTGGGCAACTGGGCCGATGATCCCGCCCGCCAACGTCAGATCGATGAGCTGGCCGAAGGCCTGCTGCGCTGGTGGCAGGCCGGCTGAGACTCACACCCGCAGGGCATCCAGCACCGAGCGGTCCTCGAGGGTGCTGGTGTCACCACTCACCTCCTGGCCAGCGGCCAGGGAGCGCAGGATCCGGCGCATGATCTTGCCGCTGCGGGTTTTCGGCAGGGCATCGGTGAACTTGATCACATCGGGTTTGGCAATCGGCCCGATCTCCTTGCCCACATGGCTGCGCAGTTCCGCCAGCAGGGCGTCATCGCCGCTGCGGCCGGCCTCCAGGGTCACAAAGGCCACGATGCCCTCGCCCTTGAGATCATCGGGGCGGCCCACCACGGCCGCCTCGGCCACGGCGGGATGGCTCACCAAGGCACTCTCGATTTCCATCGTGCCAAGGCGATGGCCCGACACATTAATCACGTCGTCGACGCGGCCCATCACCCAGAAGTAGCCATCAGCGTCGCGGCGGGCACCATCGCCGG
>JBIIQU010000257.1:0-2805 GCA_044341905.1 Vulcanococcus sp.
CGGCGCCCGGTTCTCGATCGTGTGGAAGGCGATGCAGCGGCGGGCATCCACCACGAAGGGCTCCACGATGGCGCCGGTGGGGCAGGCGTCGAGGCAGGCACTGCAGGCGCCGCACTGGGGTCGCCCCGGTTGATCCGCCGGCAGCTCCAGATCCACCAGCAGATGGCCCAGCAGCAGCCACGAGCCCTGCCGCGGATGAATCAGGTTGCCGTGTTTGCCGATCCAGCCCAGCCCCGCTTCCTCGGCCCAGGCCTTGTCCATCAGTGGGGCGCTGTCCACGCAGGCGCGCCAGCGCACCCCCGGCACCTGCTGCTCCAGCCAGCGTCCGAGGGTCCGCAGGCGCCCATCGATCACCCGGTGGTAGTCGCGGCCCCAGCCGTAGCGGGCCACGTTCAGGCTGCCCGGGGCGCGGTCGGCCTGTACGTAATAGGAGAGGCCCACCGCTACCAGGCTGCGCACCCCCGGGAGCAGCTGCTCCACGGCCCGGCGGCGCGGGTCGGCCATCCAGGCCATGTCCGCCTGATGGCCCGCCGCCAGCCAGCGTTCCAGCGCGGCCGTGCGCAGGGGCAGCCGCGCACTGGCCGGCACCGCCGCAATGCCCACGGGGCTGAAGCCCAGGGCCTGGGCCTGGTGCTTGATCTGTTGCGCGAGCTGGGCGCCTTCGCTCATCACCCCTACGATTGCGCGATTGCGACCATCCACTGTGAGCTCAGCTGCACCCGGCCGTTTCGGCAACCTTCTGCGCTGGATGGGTCTGTCCCTGGTGGTGCTGCTGGCTTTGCAGCTCCTCGCCGTATTGGCGGTGAATGGCTGGGGCGAGGAGGCCTTCCGCCAATTGCTGGCCACCACTCTGGTCACCCAGTCGCCCATGGCGTTGGTGGGCCTGTTGCTGATGCTGCTGGGCTCCCGCCTCGATGAACCCCAGGCCGGCCCCACCCCCCTGCGCTGGGTGGTGTGTGTGCTCAGTGCCCTGCTGGCCCTTGCCCTGCTGATCACTGTTCCCCTGGGGATCAGCAGTGATCGTGCCCTCAGCGACCAGGCCAATCAGGCCCTCCAGGCCCAGAAGGGTCAGCTGGAGATGGCCAAGGCCCAGCTGGAGAACCCCCAGGTGATTGACCAGGTGGTGGCCCAGGGCCAGCAGGCTGGCCAGATCCCGGCGGAAGCCACCGATGAGCAGAAGCGCCAGGCCGCCAAGGCGTTCATGGATCGCCAGCTCCAGCAGGCCGATACCCAGTTGCAGCAGGCCGAGCGCCGCCGCGACCTGGCCGCCAACCAGCGCCGCATTGGCGGCACCGGCACCGCCATCGTGCTGCTGGTGGCCTTCACCCTGCTGGCCCTGGTGGCCGTGCTGTGAGGGCGCCTGGCTAAGTTGCGGATTGGTATCTGCTGACCGGAAAGCCGGGCCCCCCGTTGGTGCAATCCAGTCCCAGACCTGATCAACCGCTCGGCGATCGCCTGCAGCAGGATCTCAAGAATGATCTGATCGCCGGCTTGCTGGTGGTGATCCCGTTGGCCACCACCATCTGGCTGGCCACCACGGTGAGCCGCTTCGTGCTGGCGTTCCTCACCTCGATCCCCAAGCAGCTCAACCCGTTCAACACCCTCAACCCGATCCTCCAGGAGTTGATCAACCTGGGGCTGGGCCTGGTGGTGCCCCTGCTGGCGATCCTGTTGATCGGCCTGATGGCCCGCAACATCGTGGGCCGCTGGCTGCTCGAATTCGGTGAGGGCACCCTGCAGCGGATCCCGGTGGCCGGGTCTGTGTACAAGACCCTCAAGCAGCTGCTGGAAACGTTCCTGCGGGACAACTCCAGCCGCTTCCGTCGGGTGGTGTTGGTGGAGTACCCCCGCGAGGGCCTCTATGCCCTCGGTTTCGTGACCGGCGTGTTGGGCGCCACCCTCTCCGCTGGCTTCGATAAGCCGATGCTGAGTGTGTTCATCCCCACGGCCCCCAACCCCACCACCGGCTGGTACGCCGTGGTGCCCGAGGGTTCGGTTCGCGATCTCGACCTCTCGGTGGAAGATGCCTTCCGCACGATCATCTCGGCCGGCATTGTGAATCCCGACGAGCGCGAAACCCCAGCCAGCCGCAGCTTTTCCAGCCTGCTGGCCCAACTCCGGGCCCCGGCCTATTCCCCCCTTCCCTCCAACAAGGCCTGATGCAGAGCCGCACCGTTGCCCGTGAACTGGCCCTGCTGATGCTGGGCCAGACCAGTGATCGCCAGCCCGCGGCCGACATGGCCCTCGATACCCTCCTGCACCAGGCCCTGGCGGCCCTCAGCCAGCACGTGCGTGAGGCCCTCGACCAGGCGGCCGTGGATCTGCAGGCGGCCCAGCAGCAACTGCTGGATAGCGAACTGCAGGATGAGGGCGCCGATCAGCTGCCCAAGGTGCGGCAGCACCTGCAGGACGGCCTGGCCCACGCCGAGCAGGGCCTCAATCGCCTCTCCGCCAGCCTGGAACTGCCACGCCTGTTGATGCTGGCCGATCAGGACGAGATCCGCCGTGGTGCCGTGGACCGGGCCCGGGCGGTGCTGCGTCACCGCGACGACCTGGATCAGCGCCTCGATGGGGTGATGGAGGGCTGGCGCCTCACCCGTTTGCCCCGCATCGACCGCGACATCCTGCGCCTGGCAGCCGTGGACATCGAGCAGTTCAAGACCCCCGCCGCTGTGGCCTGCAATGAGGCGGTGGAACTGGCCAACCGCTACAGCGACGAGCAGGGGCGCCGCATGATCAACGGCGTGCTGCGCCGCTTCACCAGTGCCGGCAGCGCCGGTTGAGTTCTGCGGGAGGTTCTGATGG
>JBIIQU010000258.1:0-2793 GCA_044341905.1 Vulcanococcus sp.
ATCGAGGGCGTGCCGCCTCCCACGTACACCGTGGAGAGGGGCGGACCAGCGGGGGCTGCTGCGATCTCAGCCTGCAAGAGCTCCAGATAGGCCGCGATCGAACCGGAGCGCTCGCCATCGGCATGGTCGCCGAGGGGCACCACCGGGAAGTCGCAGTAGAAGCAGCGCCGATGGCAGAAGGGAATGTGCAGGTAGGCACTGCGGGGCGGCCAAACCGGGGCAACCGTTTGAGGAAACGGCCGGTTACCTCCCTCGGCCAAAGGGCCCGGGATCCGGCATGCTGCGTCTTCGAAGCGCGTTGCAGCCACAGCACCGGACATGGTGGACACCCTCATCCTGGTGCTGTTCGTGGTGTCGGGGGCGGCAGCCGGCTGGCTCGGCGTCGACCTGCTGCCAGAGCAGCAGCTGATCCGCATCCAGAACCTGGAGCGGCTGAGCTGGATTCTTGGAGGAGCGGGCGCCTTGGCGGGGCTACTGGCCGGCGTGGTGTTCCAGCAGCTGCGGCGGCGGCTGATGCAGCAGGTGCGCACCATGCCCACCGACCTGCTCGTGAGCCGGGCCGTGGGGCTGATCCTGGGCCTGCTGGTAGCCAACCTGCTGATCTCGCCGATCCTGTTCCTCTCCCTGCCCTGGGAGCTGGTGCTGGTGAAGCCCCTGGCGGCCGTGGCCGCGAACGTCTTCTTCGGCGTCTCGGGGTACAACCTGGCAGAGGTGCACGGCCGCACCCTGCTGCGCCTGTTCAACCCCAACAGCACTGAAGCCCTGCTGGTGGCCGATGGGGTGCTGATGCCGGCCAGCGCCAAGATCCTCGACACCAGCGTGATCATTGATGGCCGCATCCGCGGCCTGCTCAATTCGGGCCTGCTGGAGGGTCAGGTGATCGTGGCCCAGAGCGTGATCGACGAGCTGCAGGCCCTGGCCGATTCCGGCAACACCGAAAAGCGCGGCAAGGGCCGCCGTGGCCTGAAGCTGCTGAGCGAATTGCGGGAGCGCTACGGCCGGCGGCTGGTGGTGAACACCACCCGCTACGAGGGCAACGGGGTGGACGACAAACTGCTCAAGCTCACCGGCGACACCGGCGGCACCCTGCTCACGGCGGACTACAACCTGGCCAAGGTGGCCGAGGTGCAGGAGCTCAAGGTGCTCAACCTGAGCGAGCTGGTGATCGCTCTGCGGCCGGAGGTGCAACCGGGCGACGAGCTCAACCTCAAGATCGTGCGCGACGGCAAGGAAGTGACCCAGGGCGTGGGCTACCTGGAGGACGGCACGATGGTGGTGGTGGAGGGCGGCCATGGCCGCAGCGGGGAGCGCCTCACGGTGATCGTGACCGGCGCCCTGCAGACCCCAACGGGCCGCATGGTGTTCGCCAAGTTGGGCGGCGATGAGGGCGAAGCCGCTGAAGCCGGCGCCCCGCCGCGGCCCGCCCCAGCCAATCCCACCCGCAACAGCAAGGGGAAATCCGCCCCCAAACGGCCCGCCAAGGGCGATCAGGACGCTGCAAACCCCCGCTAGGCTCCCGGTTCAGGCCTGCAGTGATCCGCGGATGTCGGCGTCAGCCCCCTACTACGGCGATTCCGCCGTGATGCGCACCCCGCCACCCGACCTGCCCTCGCTGCTGCTCAAAGAGCGCATCGTGTACCTGGGCCTGCCGCTGTTCAGCGACGACGACGCCAAGCGGCAGATGGGCATCGACGTGACCGAGCTGATCATTGCCCAGCTGCTCTACCTGGAGTTCGACAACCCGGAGAAGCCGATCTTCTTCTACATCAACTCCACAGGCACCAGCTGGTACTCCGGCGATGCCATCGGCTTCGAAACCGAGGCCTTCGCCATCGCCGACACCCTGCGCTACGTGAAACCGCCGGTGCACACCATCTGCATCGGCCAGGCCATGGGCACGGCCGCGATGATCCTGAGCGCGGGCACCAAAGGGCACCGCGCCGCCCTGCCCCATGCCTCGATCGTGCTGCACCAGCCCCGCAGCGGCGCCCGCGGCCAGGCCAGCGACATCCAGATCCGGGCCAAGGAGGTGCTGCACAACAAGCAGACGATGCTCGAGATGCTCTCGATCAACACCGGCCGCAGCGTGGAGCAGCTCTCCAAGGACTCCGACCGCATGACCTACCTCACCGCCGCCGAGGCGGTGGAGTACGGACTGATCGACCGGGTGCTCACCAGCCAGAAGCAGCTGCCCGGCGCCCTCACGGCGGCGGCCGGCGGCGTGAGCCCCGGCAATCCCGGCATCAGCTAAACCCACCCTCCAGCCAGCCTCCCCTCGCGATCCCGCCATGCCCATCGGCACTCCCAGCGTTCCCTACCGCCTCCCCGGCAGCCAGTACGAGCGCTGGGTTGACATCTACACACGCCTGGGCGTGGAGCGGATCCTGTTCCTGGGCTCCGAGGTGAACGACGCCATCGCCAACAGCCTGGTGGCGCAGATGCTCTACCTCGACTCGGAGGACAGCTCCAAGCCCATCTACCTGTACATCAACTCCCCGGGTGGCTCGGTGACCGCCGGCCTGGCCATCTACGACACGATCCAGTACGTCAAGAGCGACGTGGTGACCATCTGCGTGGGCCTGGCGGCCTCCATGGGAGCCTTCCTGCTGGGCGCCGGCACCAAGGGCAAGCGGCTGGCCCTGCCCCACAGCCGGATCATGATCCACCAGCCCTTGGGCGGCACCAGCCAGCGCCAGGCCTCCGACATCGAAATCGAAGCCCGCGAGATCCTGCGCATCAAGGACATGCTCAATCAGAGCATGGCCGACATGACCGGCCAGCCCCTGCCGAAGA
>JBIIQU010000259.1:0-2792 GCA_044341905.1 Vulcanococcus sp.
TTAGGCGGTTCCCCTCGGCTTGGAGGCTGGGGGTGACGGTGGTGGGAGGCACGGTGCCAGGCACGCTGAATGGCTGCAGGTCGCTGCTGTGCTGGCTGTTCACGTAGGCCCGTAGCCCGGCTCCCAATCCCTGGGTTTTGCAGAGGTTTTTGAGGACTGTTTTGTTGGCGGAGTCGTCGTAATCCAGTTCCTGGCTGAGGTGCTCGGCCTGGCAGCCGGCATCGGTGGCGCAGAGATACTCAAACGCGTGCCGGCGCAGATCCTCCATCCGGGTTGCGATGGCGCTATCCACCTGGCCCCGCAGCTTGGAGCGGCCCATGCCGGTGATGCTCGATCCCGTCAGCTGAAGGCTGGTGGCCACCACGGTCACCAGGATCACGGATGACACCATCACCTCCGGCAGAGTGATCCCAGCAGACTGGCGTCTGCGTGGGTTTCGCGCGGGTCGGTGACGAGTCATGGGGTTCTCCCCCTGATGCTCTCAGTTTGCTCCGCCAGTGGCCTGTTTCTCCTCCCTCGGGTGAGGGATAAGACCGAAGCAATGTGATGGTGTGTGTTCATGGCGTTCAACTGCCTGTGGAGCGCACGAAGCTGCTCCAGCGCGACACTCCCACTGCCACATAGTCACGGATGCCCAGGGCGTACTGAGGGCCGAAGCTGTTGAACAGCTGGGTTCCCATGTCGCCCGGTACAACCAATTGGGCCACCGTGGAGCTGGATCCGCCGGTGTTCAGGCAGCCTTCGCATTTCGCTCCACCCCAGGTTTTTGCCCAGATGGCGCCATAGATGTCACCCCCGGTGCACTCGCCGTTGGCGTCACAGGTGGCCGATTCCTTGGAGCCGCCGTTGATGCCCACGTTGCCGTCCGGGAAGAACGCCCAGAGCTTGGTGGTGGTGGCTCCGCCGGCCAGCAGAACACTCTGATCCGTGAATTGGTTGGTGGGGTCAATGGGGCGGCCGAAAAGGCCCAGTTCTGTGGCCGGGGCGCTGGCTGGGGTGTGTTTGATGGCGGCTTGGCCCGTGAAACTGGCGCCGGCCCCCTTCACGTAGATCCGAACGGGACTGTTGCTGGTATCCACGCTGAGGACCTTGTTGCCAGACAGGGCAATTGCATTCACCACGCAGTGGGTGATCGGTGGCGTCCCTGGCGACACCACACAGGCTCCATTCAGGAGCTGAGCTGGGTTTGTACTTCCACCCACGATGGTGGTGCTTGCGGTAATGGAAGGTGGATTGCTGTAGAGGTAACTGAGGTTGTCCGGTGG
This sequence comes from Vulcanococcus sp., assembly GCA_044341905.1. Taxonomy (GTDB): domain Bacteria; phylum Cyanobacteriota; class Cyanobacteriia; order PCC-6307; family Cyanobiaceae; genus Vulcanococcus. The sequence goes on from JBIIQU010000259.1 coordinate 1,266, forward strand.
TGTGGGCACCGGTGGTAGATCAATCGGGCCGGCGAAGATTTGGCCATCAATTTCGGCCTGGGGGCCAGCCTTGATCAGGGCCTCCTTCTGGGCTTCGCTGAGACTGTCGTAGTTGCTGCCCGAATAACACTGGAGGCACAGCACATTGCCACTGAGTTTTCCCTTGATATCGTTATTGCCCATGTCAATGAACTGCCCCAGTAGGCCCGGGAAGCCACTGGTGCTCGTGGCTTCTCCGTAGGAACCGCTGCAGTCCTTGGGTTTGATGTCGAGGGTTTGTTCCACAATGGTGGTGGCTACTACCGCGCCATTTGCCGATTTCAGGCGTTCTCCACGCATGCGAACCATGGCCTTGCCGCCGTAGAAGGGACTGCCCTGGAAGTTGTAGCTCTCGAGCTGGTAGCGGCCGAGGCCCGCATTGATCGTGTCGGTTTTGATCAGACCAGCTGGATTGGGATTCGAGCTGGGGCAGATGGAGGATGTGAAGCTGGTGCTGTTCCAGTTCGAAAGATCTTTGATCAGCAGATAGGCATAGGTGGTATTCATGCTTTCAACCAATCGGGCCAGCCCCGCTTCGGCCACTTCGCGGGCCTGGCGGGACTGACTCTGGCGAATGGAGCCACTCAGGCCCATCCAGGAGCGGGCGGCCATGGCCATCAAGCCCGCTCCAATAATCAAGGAGATAATTAGAACGAGAGGGAGGATGAAGCCATCTTTGTTCTCTGTTCTTTTGAGGGCTCCAAGATGCCAGCGATGAGGTTCTTTTCCCCTAGCCTTCATGTTGCTGGGTCTCTGTGATCACTGGCTTTTCTGCGACACCGGTGCTGAGATTGCTGGTCTGGGTGACTGTGGTTCCCTCTGGGTTGATTCATCCTTCCGACTCGCCTCGACTCCAAGTGAATCCGCTGGATCGGTCTGCGTAATTGAGCCTGGGTGAGCGCATGCTTCAGTTGTATATGCTGAGTCTTCCGGCTTTGCTGGCCGTTTGTGATGCCTGAGTATTTTCGCGGTTGCCCTTGGCAAAGGCTTGGCAATGGGTGGAGCTTGATCTATTATTGGGCGGACTTTTGTGGACTTTCCTTGACGTTTGTTCTTATGGGTGAGACTTATTCTTTTGTTGTGATGCAGGGTGGGTCCGTTTGCTTCAAGCTGTTGCCCCAAGCCAAGGGCACAGGGCGGCAGCACAGTGTCCTCTTGTCGCTGTCGACGTGAATTAATGCTTAGCTCGAGGCGTCGGTGTCTTTGGTGCAGGCGGTGATTACGCCTGTGGCGCCAACAATCTTGCAATCAGTTAATTTAAGATTTGCATTTGGGCCTGAGCCGGTGGCTGTCATGCTGAGCTCGCTTCCATTGGTGCCGCCTGGTGTGCATGTATAGGTCCAGTCGTTCTCAATAAAGGCCCCGCTTGTTGCCTTGAAGCCTATCTGGTCGCAAGTTAGGCCTGTGAACGTCCCTGTCTCGACCCAAATGCTCTGGGCTTGCTTGAGGCCAGCGGAGACTTTGCCAAGAGGCTCTGTAACTTTGGCT
>JBIIQU010000260.1:0-2791 GCA_044341905.1 Vulcanococcus sp.
CCCTCCTCGAAACGCTGGCTCCAGGTGGAGGAGGAGGAATCGACCGCCATCGGGCCCGTTGTGGCTGCTGGCCTCAGCTTGGCAGGCAGCTGAGCGGGGCGATCAGTGGGGCAGCGAGGGCAGCATCACTTCCTCCTTCACCTTGAGCACCACCATGGAGGCGTCGTCCTCCAGGGGGCGATCGGCGCCCACAAAGCGATCCAGGCGCGTGAACAACTGATCGAGGATGCCCTGGGCACCGATGCCGGAGCGGCAGGCGGCGTGCAACGCCTTGATCAAGCGCTCCTCATCGAAGCGTTCGCCATTCAGCCCGGGGGCCTCGCTCACGCCATCGGTGTAATAGAGCAGCACGTCGCCGGGATCCAGCACGATCTGTTCGCAGCCGTAGTTGGCCTCAGGCTGCAGACCGATCAGCAGGCCGGGGGCGTCGAGCCGATCCACGGCGTTGCGCATCCGCCGCCAAATCAAGGGCGGATTGTGGGCCGCATTCGCATAGCGCAGCAGCCGGGTGCGGGGATCGAAGTCGGAATAGAACAGCGTCACGAACCGGTGCGACTGGGCCAGGTCCTCCTGGGCCAGCTGGTTGAGGTCGTGCAGGATGCGATCGGGCGGCAGGCCACTGAGCACCTCGGCGCGCAGCATGCCGCGCAGCAGGGTCATCAACAGACCGGCGGGAACGCCCTTACCCATCACATCCCCCATCACCAGGGCCCATTTGCCCTGCTCACGGCGCCGGCCCAGCAACTGGGGCCGGGTGGGGATGAAGTCGTAATAGTCGCCACCCACCTGGAAGGCGGGGCGGCAGCGGGCCGCCAGCTCCACCCCCTCGATCACCGGGCAGTGATCCGGCAGCAGCTGGGCCTGGATCTCGGCCCCGATGCTCATCTGCCGGTCGATGCGCTCGTGGCGGCGGGTTTCCTGCAGCAGGGCATCGTTCTCGATCGCCACCCCGGCCAGATCGGCCACCAGCTGGGCATGGCGGCGGTGCACATCGCTCCAGCTGAACCCGGTCTTGGGGCCAAACACGTAGAGCCGCCCCCGACAACGGCTGCGGGACACCACGGAGGTGCCGAACAGGGGCCGATCCGCCAGCTGCCGGCGCAGCAACTGATCGAGCCGGTTGGCCACCGCCTCCTCGCCGGAGGCCTCGAGGAACTCCTGGTCGCTGAGGCTGGCCAACTGGCGCAACAGCTCGCCGCAGCCCGCCTGGGGGGTGGCATGCAATTGCTCGCGCCAGAGCCGCCCGTCGGGGTGAAACGCAACCAGCACGGCACCTTCGGCCTCCACCAGCCGCGCGGCCACCAGGGGCACCAGCTCCAGGAAGCGGCCCAGGTTGGTGAAGCTGCGCAGGGCAAAGCCCAGGGAGGCCAGCAGTTCCTGGTTACGGCGCTGTTCCTTGCCGAGGCTGTCGAGCAGTTGGCGCAGCGAAGCCGTGGCCGTGAGCAACGGTGGCGCCTGATGGGGCACCGGGGGGGAGCTCTGAAGCGGTAGGTCAGACCGCCGTGGGGGCGGCTTACTGCTCACTGAGCGGGCCGCGAAGTGCCCGAAAGGTAGCAGCGAAAGACCGAGACCTACCTGGCCAACAGGGCCTCCACAAACTCAAAGCTGTTGAACGGCCGCAGATCGCGGATGCCTTCACCGGCACCGATGAAGCGGATCGGCAGGCCCGCCTCCGACGACACCGCCAGGGCAACGCCACCGCGGGAGCTGCCATCGAGTTTGGTGAGCACCACACCGGTGAGGCCCGCCGCCTGGGCAAAGGCCATGGCCTGCTTGAGGCCGTTCTGGCCCTGGCTGGCATCCAGCACCAACAACGACTGCACCACCGCCTCCGGGGCCAGCTTGTCGACGATGCGGCGCACCTTGGCCAACTCCTCCATGAGGTTGTGCTTGGTCTGCAGGCGACCGGCCGTATCCACCAGCACCAGGTCGGTGCCCTTGGCCTTGGCGGCACCGATGGCGTCAAACACCACCGCAGCGGGATCGGCGTTGGCCGAGGGGTTCGACACCACCGTGACGCCGCTGCGCTCGCCCCACACCTGCACCTGCTGCACCGCGGCGGCGCGGAAGGTGTCGGCGGCGGCGATCAGACAGCTGTAGCCACTGCGGATGGCCAGGTTGGCGAGCTTGCCGAGGGTGGTGGTTTTGCCAACACCGTTCACACCCACCATCAACCAAACGTTGAGCTTGCCGCGCTCGGGCGCCAACACCGAGGCCCCACTGCTGCGGATCGGTGCATCCAGCAGGCCCTGCAGCTGCTCCTTGAGGAAGCGGATGCCTTCCGCCGGATCCACCACCTCCTCGTTCATGCGCTTGCGCAGGGCCTCCAGCACCTGATCAGTGGCCTGAACGCCCACATCCGCGCGCAGCAGCAGGGTCTCGAGATCATCGAGCACTTCGGGGCTGAGGGGATCCTCGCCAAGGGTGTCCAGCAGCTGGGTGACAAACCCCTGGCGGGTCTTCTCCATGCCGCGGCGCAGGCGGCCCAGCCAGTCGATCTCCTCAAGGGAGATGTCCTCCACGCGGCGGCCCTGGGCTGCCAGCACCTCCGCAGACCAGGTGAAGTCGGCGTCGAAGGCGCCGAGCTGGGGGGCCGGCTCCTCGGCCGGAGTCGCCACGGGCGCCGAGGTTGGGACCGCCTGAGCTGCTGGCGCTGGCGCTGGGCTCACCTCGATGGAGCGCTCGAGCAACTCCTGCTGGCGCTGGGCCCGCTGGGCCGCGGCCTGCTCCAACAGGGAGAGCCCGGCGGGGGGCTCGGGGTTGATTGCGGCGGCGTCTGCAGGAATCTGTA
>JBIIQU010000261.1:0-2785 GCA_044341905.1 Vulcanococcus sp.
GGGTCCTGGTGCTGGCGCCGATGACCTGGTCTGAACTGCGACGTCGCGTGACCCGGCTGGGGGCCTCCCTGGATGTGGTGGTGCGCAGCGATCCCGAGGTGTGCGGCCTCAGTGGCGACACCTTCCATCTCTCGCTGCACCATGGCGGCCAAGGGGACTGCACCGTTGGCGATCTGAGCCTGGTGGACTGCCCCAATGAACTGGTGCTGATCGAATTTGAGCGCTGGATGCGCGGGGCCGGCTACACCCTCGAACCATGACCCGTTCCCGGCGCCTGCAGCTGGTGCGATCCGGCCGCTCAGCCGATTCCACGCGCACGGTGTTTCGCAAGCGCCGGGCGCCTTCGCGGCTCCGGCAGGTGCTGGATGGGTTGTTGTTGCTCGCAGCGGGCACTGGCCTGTTGGTGCTCCTGCTCCAGCTGCCCGAGTTGATTGATCTCGACAGCCTGCTGTTGGTGAGCACAGCCATCGGCAACTTGATTGCGGGGCTCTCGCGGCTGCTGATGGGGGTGCTGCAGCTGCTTGGGGTGCTGCTCCTGGTGGGACTGGCGCTGCTGGCCCTCGTGCTGCTGGTGGCCGGCCTGGTGCGGTTGGTGAGGGCCCTGGTGGCTCCTGCCCGCGATCAGGCCAGCAAGAAGCATCGTGTCTAACTTTGCCGGCAGCAGGGCTTGGCGGGCATGGGCAAAAAGCAGAAGCAGGTGCCGCCTGCGGCGGACTCCAGTGATCGCTATGTCCCCTCTACTCAGCTGGATGATCTGAGCAGCAACGAGCCATCCGCCACGAGCAAGCTCGATCGCAAGCACTACGAACAGGAGCTCACGCGGCTGCAGGAAGAGCTGGTGAAGATGCAGTACTGGACGAAGGCGGAGGGGTTCCGCCTGATGGTGCTGTTTGAAGGGCGCGATGCCGCCGGAAAGGGCGGCACGATCAAGCGCATCACCGAGCCGCTCAACCCCCGCGGCTGCCGGGTGGTGGCCCTGGGTACGCCCTCTGATCAGCAGCGCAGCCAGTGGTATTTCCAGCGCTACGTGGAGCATTTCCCCAGTGCCGGCGAGATCGTGATCTTCGATCGCAGCTGGTACAACCGCGCCGGCGTGGAGCGGGTGATGGGCTTTTGCAGCCCTGCCGAGTTGCGGGAGTTTCAGCAGTCCTGTCCGGAGTTTGAGCGCATGTTGGTGCGCTCTGGAATTGTGTTGCTCAAATACTGGTTTTCCGTGAGCGATGAGGAACAGGAGGCACGCTTTCAGGCCCGCATCGACGACCCTACCCGCCGCTGGAAGCTGAGTCCGATGGACCTTGAATCCCGGGATCGCTGGGTGGACTTCTCCCGTGCCAAAGATGAGATGTTTGCCCACACCAATATCCCCGAGGCCCCCTGGTTCACCGTGCTGGCGGACGACAAGCGACGGGCGCGGCTCAACTGCATTCGCCACCTACTCAGCAAGATCCCCTACCGGGATATGACGCCACCGGCCCTGAAACTGCCACCGCGCAAAAGTGGTAAGGGCTACGAGCGGCCACCGATGAATGAGCAGTTCTTCGTGCCGAACTGTTATCCCTGATCAGGGTGCTGGTTGAGCCACCGGCTTGCTGGTTCAGCCACCGTGCATCTGGGAGAACCACATCCCGGCCAGCTGCCAGGAGCTCCACAGGAAGATCGCCAGGAACAGCCAGTTCAGCCAGGCGGGTCGGTTGTCGTTGTCGAACAACATGGCTGATGGTCCGTGGCTTCGCCCAGGTTAGGGGCCAGTCCCCAGTCCAGGCAGCGGATCGGGCGCCTCAATTGGACGCGGCAGGGCAGGGTTGCAGGGGCGCGAAGGGTCTGGTCTGGCAGAGGCCCCAGGGTCCACCGCCAGATCCCAGGCTCCAGCGCACCACCTGGCCGTCGCCATCGCTGCTGGGAACGGTGATCACCTCCAGCTGGTCCTGACCGCGACGGTAGTCGTAACGGCAGTAGCCCATCCCGGTGCCGGAGCAGGCCCGCAAGCTGATCAGCCCGTTGCCGGAGAGTTCGCGATCAAAGCTCTCGGCCGGGGGGGTGCTGATCGGCCGCCAGCCCTGCCGCTGCAGCCGTTGATCGGCCGCTTCGATGGGTTCGCGCACCGACAGCAGGGTGGCGGGTGGCTGAGCCTGGCCTGACGAGGCCAGCAGGGCAGGCAGCCCGCCTGCGGCGGCGATCCCCACGGCTGCTGCAGCGATCGCCAGGGGGCGGCAACGGGGCGCTGCCATCGCAGGGTTGAAGGGGGCTCCCCGATTAGAGCAACGCTTGGCCCATCCGGGTACTGCTGTGGGCGTCCCTACACGGCCATCAGGCCTTGGCGCTTGGCGCGGCGCAGATCGTGGAGACCCTCGAGCTGGTTGTGAACCGCCACCAGCTGCTGGCGGATGTGGTCGGTGTTGTCCAGCTTGGCGAGGTTGAGCAGCATCAGCTCAATCTGGGCCTTGCAGTCGATCAGCACGCGGCACTCGCTGGTTCCGGGTTCGTAGGCCATGAACGGGGGTGAAGACTTGCCCATCCAATCGCCAGCATGGCCCGCGGTGTGTGGCGGATATGGCCGTTTTGGTTTTGTTTTGGCTGGCGGCGCCAACGTTGCACGCTGGCAAATCTGCAGATTTCCTGATCTCGCCGTGGCGGCTGCAGGCGCTTCAGGCGCTGCAGGTTGAAAAGCGGAGGGGGCGGGATTCGAACCCGCGGAGGCTTTCACCTCGCTGGTTTTCAAGACCAGAGCCATCAACCACTCGACCACCCCTCCAGGGGTTGACCCACTGGGTCAAATCCATTCTCC
>JBIIQU010000262.1:0-2770 GCA_044341905.1 Vulcanococcus sp.
CTAGGTCGCGGGTGAACGGCTCCCGCGACTGGCTGAGGGTCTCAAGCACGTTGTTGGTGGCGCTCAGCCAACCCCAGCGGCGCCGGCAACGACTGAAGGGCCCCTGGGCCTCCAGCGAGCCGTCGGCACGCCGCTGGTAGCAAGGGCCATGGCGATCCCAGGCATAGCGACCACTGGCCCGGGCCGCATGGTCGCCGATCATGCGGTAGATCACCAGATCCAGCCGATTGCCCACGCGCTGGGTCAGCAAAGCCGGCGAAGCGAGCAACGTGTAGGCCTGGTGCGAGCCGTAGCCATGCATGCCCGCATTCACAGTGCGCCATCCGGTCTGGCGGGCAAAGGCTGAGGCCAGGGTGTCGGCATTGTTCAAGCCCTCGCCGAAGGTGAAGGAACAGCCCACGAACAGAGCCAGCGGCGCAGGGCCGGTGGGCTGATGGGTGCTCACCCGATTGCCTCGGCTGTCGATCGTGTACTCCACGTCGTAGATGGGCCGGCCGGTCTGCTCTCCCACCAGCCGCGAGCGGAGAGGCCCCAAGTTGGGCTGGTAGGCATAGCCCAAGGGTTGATCGGCTCCGCTCACCCAGGCCCCTGCGGCGCGGTCAGTGCCGTAATCCGCAACGTGACGGCCCGGCTCATCAACCACCAGCGGGGCTGGCGCCACCGGTGCGGAAAGGGTCGGCGCTCGCGACGCGGGAGCAGGTGCTGGTGCTTGAGCACGGGGCCTGGCGAACCCCTGGAACCATCCGGCGCGCTGCAGGTTAACCGCAATAAAGCCGGTGCCCAAAAGCCCCAGGGTGACCCCACCCATGGCGAGCGCATCGGCCAAAAGCCGCAGCCTGCGGCGCATCCCACCCGCGCCCCAGCAGAGCAAGGCTCCACCCAGGAGCAGCAACGGCAGCGTGAGGGCCAGATTGAGAAGCGCCGAGCACAGCACGGCAGCCAGCAACAGCAGCCAGCCCAAGGGATCCAGCCAACGGTGGGGCAGGCGGGGAGTCGATGTCATGGCGACACGATCCGGGGCTTGCCGCCACCCTGGAGCAGGGCCTCCTCCTGCTGGCGCACGTCCGCGGCGGGGGGCAGCAGATCTTGCTCCTCGGTGAGCGGGAACACCTCCACCTTCACCTGCTCGGGCCGGGTGGGCGGCTCCAGCCACTGCCACTGGGCCCGCGGCGCCCTGGCCTTGCAGAGGGCCTCCAGCTCGCGCCGCAGCGCACGGCGCACATCCTGGCGGGCCACGGCCGCAAAGAATTCCTGGCGGGACGCCAAGCCGGAGCTGAAGGGAGCACTCCCATTGCCGTTGAACAACCGGGCCGGACTCGGCACCCAGCGGGGGCGGCAAACGCCAGGCTGGGTGGTGTCGGTGTCCAGCCAGAGGTGCAGGCCGTAGCCATCGGGCTCACTCACCACCGCCAGGCCATCGTGGGGTTGATGCCGCTGCAGGGGATAGATCGCCCAGCTGGCCCGGCGATGGGCGGGCACGCAGGCCGCCACGAGCGCCAGCGGCAACACCAGCGCCACCAAGGCCGCAGGCTGCCGCACTGGTACACAACGGGCCAAAAAGCTCAAATCAAAAACCTGCGCCGCATCCTGCCCCAGATCCCCTGCCAGACCAGCCATGGTGCTCACCCCCTCCACGATGTTGCCCCTGGGCACGCCCCTACCCGCCTTTGAGCTGGAGGCGGTGCAGGGTGGGCGCTTCAACACGCGCCAGCTGGCAGCCCGCCCGGTGCTGGTGCTCGTGCTCTGCGCCCACTGCCCATTTGTGATCCACATCGAGCCCGAGCTCAGCCGGCTCCAGCACGACTTCGGCCAGCAGGTGCAGATCCTGGCCATCTCCAGCAACAGCACCCTCACCCATCCCCAGGACGGGCCGGAGGGCCTGCGCGACCAGGCCCGGCGCAACGGCTGGCCGTTCCCCTATCTCTGGGATGCCGATCAACGCGTGGCCCACGCCCTGCAGGCCGCCTGCACGCCAGACCTCTACCTGTTCGATGCCAGCCATCACCTGGTGTATCGGGGCCAGCTGGATGGCAGCCGCCCCGGGAACAACGTGCCCCTCGATGGCCGCGACCTGCGGGCTGCGATCCAGGCCCTGCTGGCGGGAGACGCCATCAACCCGGAGCAACGGCCCTCGATCGGTTGCAACATCAAGTGGCACCCCAACCAGCAGGCTTAAGGTTGCCTTCATGCAGGTGCCCCCCTTCAGCCTCACCGACCAGCTTCATCACCTCGGTGAGCAGCTGGATGCAGCCGTTCTGCAAGTCCTGCGTAGCGGCCAATACATCGGCGGCAGCGTGATTGCGGACTTCGAACAGGCGTTCGCCGCGTCGGTGCAGAGTCCCCACGCCATCGGCTGCAACAGCGGCACCGATGCCCTGATCCTGGCGCTGCGGGGCCTGGGCATTGGCCCCGGCGATGAAGTGATCACCTGCTCGTTCAGTTTTTTTGCCACCGCTGAGGCCATCAGCGCCGTGGGCGCCACCCCGGTGTTTGTGGATGTGGAGGAAAGCTCCTATCTGATCAATCTCGATCAGGTGGAAGCCGCCATCACTCCAGCCACCAAGGCCCTGCTGCCTGTGCACCTCTTCGGCCGCCCGGTGGACATGCAGCGGGTGTGCGCTATCGCCCAACGCCACAACCTCAAGGTGGTGGAGGATTGCGCCCAGGCCAGCGGCGCCAGCTGGGCCGGCCGCCCCGTGGGCAGCTGGGGCGATGTGGGTTGCTTCAGTTTCTTCCCCACCAAGAACCTGGGCGGTGCCGGCGATGGCGG
>JBIIQU010000263.1:0-2767 GCA_044341905.1 Vulcanococcus sp.
TCGCTGAGGTCGGCGCCGGCGTGGGCGGCCACCAGGTCGCGGAAGTGCTGCTGCACCTTCTCGAGGGCGGCCTGATGCCAGAGGAATTCGTTGTCGGGGTCGATGTCCAGGGTGAGCTGGCTGGGATCGGCCAGCAGCTGTCCGTTCTCCACCCGCGCCGTGAACAGGCGGATGTGGCGGGTGGTGGCTTTGATCAGAGTGTCGGCCATGGGGGAGCGCCCGGGTACTGCGGCGGCGATCCCATCGGCCGGCGCCCACCAACTTTAAGAAGGCGGTGGCGGGAGCGGGCCTCTTAAGGTTGCATCCTGATTCGGGGTTATTCATGCGCGTCGCCATCGCCGGTGCTGGCCTGGCCGGTCTTGCCTGTGCCAAGTACCTCTGCGACGCCGGCCACACCCCGGTGGTGGTGGAGGCCCGCGACGTGCTCGGCGGCAAGGTGGCCGCCTGGCAGGACGAGGACGGGGACTGGTACGAAACCGGCCTCCATATCTTTTTCGGCGCTTACCGCAACATGCGCCAGCTCTTCAAGGAGCTGGATATCGAAGATCGTCTGCAGTGGAAATCCCACTCGATGATCTTCAACCAGAAGGAAACCCCCGGCACCTACAGCCGTTTCGAGTTCCCGGATATCCCCGCTCCCTTCAATGGTGTTGCTGCCATCCTCGGCAACAACGACATGCTCACCTGGCCGGAGAAGATCTCCTTTGGGCTAGGCCTGGTGCCGGCCATGCTCCGCGGTCAGCAGTACGTGGAGGAGTGCGATCAATATTCCTGGACGGAGTGGCTGCGCATCCACAACATCCCGGAACGGGTGAATGATGAAGTCTTCATCGCCATGGCCAAGGCCCTGAATTTCATTGATCCTGAGGAAATTTCCAGCACGGTGGTGCTCACGGCTTTGAATCGCTTCCTGCAGGAGAGCGATGGCTCCAAAATGGCCTTCCTCGACGGTAATCCCCCTGAGAGGCTTTGCCAGCCGATGGTGGATTACGTCACCGCCAGGGGTGGTGAAGTGCATCTCGATTCCCCGCTGCGGGAGATTGAACTGGATGCCGATGGTCAGGTGAGCGGGTTTCGCATCGGAGGCATCAAGGGCAAGGAGGGCTACACCCTCAAGGCCGATGCCTATGTGAGTGCCATGCCCGTGGATCCCTTCAAGCTGCTGATCCCCGAGCCCTGGAAGGCCATGCCGTATTTCCAGAAGCTGGATGGCCTCAACGGTGTGCCCGTGATCAACATCCACCTGTGGTTCGATCGCAAGCTCACCGAGATTGACCACCTGCTGTTCAGCCGTAGTCCCCTACTCAGCGTGTATGCCGACATGAGCAACACCTGCCGGGAATACGAGGATCCTGAGCGCTCCATGCTGGAGCTGGTGTTCGCTCCCGCCAAAGATTGGATCGGCCGTAGCGATGAGGACATCGTGGCCGCCACCATGGAGGAGCTCAAGCGTCTGTTCCCGATGCATTTCACCGGTGACAACCAGGCGCAGCTGCGTAAGTCGATCGTGGTGAAGACGCCGCTTTCGGTGTACAAAACGGTGCCCGGCTGTCAGCAGCTCCGTCCCGATCAGAACAGCCCGATCCCTAACTTCTTCCTCGCCGGTTGCTACACCATGCAGCGGTATCTCGCCTCCATGGAGGGTGCTGTGTTGAGCGGCAAACTCTGTGCGGAGGCGGTGGCCGGCTCTCCTCTCGCCACGGCTAGATGACTGAGGTGGTGGGCAGCGGCGATTCTCTCGGGCTGGAGGCTCGTGCGATCGAGCGCCGAGTCCGGCGAAATACCATTCTGTGGTTTGCGGTGGTCTCCAGCCTGTTGGTGGGGTCTGCCCTGTTCAGCTTGATTCGCTTGCGCCAGGAAGTGAACGCCTTCGCCAACCAAAAGGTGACCATGGTCACCGAAAATTTGGAGAGGGAGCTCACTGTCACCGACACCATCTACCGCCGGCTGACGTTGGCCGGGGTTCGCGTGCTCGCTTCCAATTTCCTTGAGCTGGGGTCGCCATCGATTGGTCGCCAATCGGTGAGCGTGGCGGGTCAGGTCGTGCCCGACCTGCGTTTTGGTGGCGTGCCGGTGGGAGATCGGTTCGATCTTGTGCAGTCGGTGGCCGACCAGATGGGCGCGACTGCCACGGTGTTTGTGGCGCGGGGTGATCGCTTCATCCGCCTGGCGACGACTGTGCGCCGTGGGGATGGGAGCCTTGCCACAGGCACGGAGCTGGATCCCGCCAATGACCCTGCGCGTGCGCTTCGCAGGGGCCAGCCCTACCTCGGGGTTGCTCTCATTTTGGGAGATCCCTACTTCGCCGCCTATCAGCCGATTCGCGATCGGGATGGTCAAGTGATTGGAGCTTTTTACGCGGGTTATCCCATTGCCACGCTCAACGATCTCGGCAGGAGTGTCAGGAATACCCGAATCCTCGATCAGGGCTTTGTGGCTATCGAGGATTCCAGGGGTGTCCGCCAGTTTCAGTCCAGCCACATCTCCGCTGGAACGGTCGCCTCTTTGCTCAATGGCGAAAAGGTACGCTCGCAACGAGAGAATCCTGTTCTGGATCGTGGCTACGAGATCTCCCGTCGACGCTTCAAGCCCTGGAGTGCCACGATCCTCACGGCTAAATATCTCCCCGATATCACCCGATTGAGTGTGACGCTCACGCTGGGGGTGCTTGGCCTGACGGCCCTGATGATCCTGGCGGTGCTGGTTCTCTCCTGGGTGGTGAGCCAACGGCTCACACGTGCTCTGATCGTTGGGGAAGTTGCCCGTC
>JBIIQU010000264.1:0-2766 GCA_044341905.1 Vulcanococcus sp.
CCATCCAGCGCCGCAGGCCAGGAGCGAGGCCGATTCCCTCGAAACCTGGATGGCCGAACGGCTCCCCCAACTCGCCGCCCTGGAATCCAGCGCCCAGGCTGAGGCCGTGCGCAACTGCTGGGCCACCCTGGCAGCGGGCGAACTGCTGCTGGTGAACAAGCTGCTCAGCGGCGGCTTTCGCGTGGGCGTCTCCACCGGTCTGGTGACCCGCGGCCTGGCCCGCAGCGCCGGCCTGGATGAAGCCCTGCTGGCCCACCGGCTGATGGGGGGCTTTGAACCCTCCGCCGCGGCCTTCCAGGGCCTGATCGCGCCGGCGGGCGAGGGCGAGGAGCTGTCGGGGCGGCCCTATCCCTTTTTTCTGGCCAGCCCCCTGGAGCCTGGCCAGCTGGCCGGCACCGCGCCGTCCGACTGGCAACTGGAGTGGAAGTGGGACGGCATCCGCGGCCAGCTGATCCAGCGCAGCGTGGGATCCAGCCTGTGGAGCCGTGGGGAGGAGTTAATCAACGAGGCCTTCCCCGAGCTGATCGGCCTGGCCTCCACCCTTCCCGAGGGCACCGTGCTCGATGGCGAAGTGGTGGTGTGGCATCCCGAGGCTGAGGCCCCTGAACCCTTCGCCAACCTGCAGCGGCGGCTGGGCCGCAAGGCACCCAGCAAGGCCCTGCAACGGGAGTGCCCGGCCGCCTTTGTGGCCTACGACCTGCTGGAGCGCCAGGGCGTCGATGTGCGCTCCTGCCCCCTGAGGGAGCGGCGAGAGTGGCTGGACCAGCTGCATCAGCAGTGGAGCGCCACGGCCCCCGCCGAGCTGCAGGGCCGCTGGCGGCTCTCCCCCTGCCAAGCGCTGAGCGACTGGCAGGCGCTGGAACCGCTGCGCCTGCAGGCCCGCCACACCAAGGCTGAAGGCCTGATGCTCAAGGGCCTGAACTCCCCCTACCTGGCGGGCCGCCGGCGGGGCCACTGGTGGAAGCACAAGCTGGACCCCCTGAAACTGGATGCGGTGCTGCTCTATGCCCAGGCCGGGAGCGGTAAGCGGGCGAACCTCTACACCGATTACAGCTTTGGGCTCTGGAATGACGCCGGCGAGTTGGTGACCTTCGCCAAGGCCTACTCCGGCCTCGACGATGGCGAGATCCGCGAACTGGACCGCTGGATCCGGGCCCACACGCGGGAGCGGTTCGGGCCGGTGCGATCGGTGGAGCCGCTGCAGGTGTTCGAGTTGGCCTTTGAGGGCCTGCAAGCCTCCAAGCGTCACAAGAGCGGGATTGCCGTGCGCTTCCCCCGCATCAGCCGCTGGCGCCGCGACAAGCCCGCCGCCGAGGCCGACAGCCTCGCTTCGGCCCTAGCCCTGATGGAGCCCCGGCCTTGAGCGTGCTGGCGCCGATCGAGGCCTGGTTTCGCCTGCAGGGCTGGACCCCGATGCCGTTCCAGCGCCAGTGCTGGCAGGCCTATCTCGCAGGGGAGAGCGGCCTGCTGCAGGTGCCCACGGGGTCCGGGAAAACCTATGCCGCGGTGATGGGGCCCATCGCCGAGATGCTGGCGGCTCAGCCTGGCCAGGAGAGCCGAGCCAAGGCGGCGCACGGCCTGCAGTTGCTGGTGCTCACCCCCCTGCGGGCCCTGAGCCGCGATCTCACCCTGGCGATTGAGGAACCCATCAGCGCCATGGGCTGGCCGCTGCGGGTGGCCATCCGCAATGGCGACACCAGCAGCCATGAGCGCAGCAAACAGCTGCGCACCCCGCCCCAGATCCTGATCACCACCCCCGAATCCCTGAGCCTGCTGCTTGCCAATCCCAAGGCACCAGAGCTGTTCGGCGCGCTGCAGGCCGTGGTCATCGATGAGTGGCACGAGCTGATGGGCAGCAAGCGCGGCGTGCAGGCCGAGCTCTGCCTGAGCTGGCTGCGACAGTTGCGGCCGGGCCTGCGCACCTGGGCGATCAGCGCCACGATCGGCAATCTCAACGAGGCGGCGCAAGCAGCAGTGGGCGTGGGTGCTGCGGCGGCGACCAGCCCAGAACCACGCATCGTCACCGCCGACATCCAGCGCACCACGGCGATCCGCAGCCTGCTGCCCGACTCGATCGATGGCTTCCCCTGGGGCGGCCATCTCGGACTGCGCATGTACGAACAGCTGGTGGCCGGCCTGGATCCGGCGGTGAGCACCCTGCTGTTCACCAACACCCGCAACCAGGCCGAGCGCTGGCACCAGTGCCTGCGGTTCGCCTGCCCCGAGATGGAGGGGCTCCTCGCCCTGCACCACAGCGCCATCGATCGGGCTGAGCGCGAGGCGATCGAGGCCCGGGTGAAAACCGGTGACCTGCGCTGGGTGGTGTGCACCAGCTCCCTGGATCTGGGTGTGGATTTTCAACCCGTGGAGCGGGTGGTGCAGATCGGCTCCGCCAAGAACCTGGCCCGCCTGCTGCAGCGCGCAGGACGCAGTGCCCACACACCGGGGGGCACCTCCCAGGTGCTGTTCATGCCCACCAATGCCCTCGAGCTGCTGGAACTGAGCGCCATGCGGCGGGGGTTGGCTGCCGGGCTGGTGGAGCACCGCCGGCCGCCCCAGCTGCCGCTGGATGTGCTGCTGCAGCACCTGGTGACCCTGGCCTGCGGCCCGGGTTTCGTGCCCCAGGAGGCCCTCACGGCGGTGCGCCGGAGCTGGAGCTTCCGCCAGCTCACAGATGCCCAATGGCAGTGGTGCCTGGCCTTTCTCGAACACGGCGGCCAGTGCCTGGCGGCCTACCCCCGCTACCGCAAGCTGGTGCGCTGCCGC
>JBIIQU010000265.1:0-2757 GCA_044341905.1 Vulcanococcus sp.
TCGCCTCCAGCGGCGTTTCAGGTCGCACCGCGGCGCCTTCCAGCCAGCGCATCGGCTTCCTGGAGCGATTGCACAGCCCCGATCGCCCGGTGCTGGTGTTCGACGGAGCCACGGGCACGTCGTTGCAACAGATGGATCTCACCGCCGAGGATTTCGGTGGTGCGGCCCTGGAGGGCTGCAACGAGAACCTCGTGTTCACCAGGCCGGATGCCGTGCAGGCGGTGCATCGCCAGTTCCTGGAGGTGGGTGCCGATGTGATCGAGACCGACACCTTCGGTGCGGCCTCGATCGTGTTGGCCGAATACGACCTGCAGGATCAGGCCTTTGCCATCAACAAGCGCGCCGCCGAACTGGCCCGGGAGATGGCGGCGGCCTACAGCACCCCTGAGAAACCCCGCTTTGTGGCTGGCTCCATGGGGCCCACCACCAAGCTGCCCACCCTGGGCCACGTGAGCTTCGATGAGCTCAAGGGTTCGTTCCGTGAACAGGCCGAGGGACTGATCGCCGGGGATGTCGACCTGTTCATCGTTGAGACCTGCCAGGACGTGCTGCAGATCAAGGCGGCTCTGCAGGGCATCGAGGAGGCCTTTGCCCGCACGGGGCAGCGGCGTCCACTGATGGTGAGCGTGACCATGGAAACCACCGGCACCATGTTGGTGGGGTCGGACATCGCCGCTGTGGTCGCGATTCTTGAGCCCTTCCCCATCGACGTGCTGGGGCTCAACTGTGCCACCGGCCCGGAGCAGATGAAGGAGCACGTGCGCTACCTCAGTGAGCACAGCCCCTTTGTGGTGAGTTGCATCCCGAATGCGGGCCTGCCGGAGAACATCGGCGGGGTGGCCCATTACCGCCTCACGCCGTTGGAAATGAAGATGCAGTTGATGCACTTCGTGGAAGACCTCGGCGTGCAGGTGATCGGTGGCTGCTGCGGCACCACCCCCGAGCACATCGGTGCCCTGGCCCAGCTGGCCAGCGAACTCCACCCCTCCCGCCGTGCTGTTCGCACCCCCGAGTTGCGCCAGAGCAGCAGCGATCCGCGGCCGCACCTCAGCTACGAGCCGGCGGCTGCATCGATCTATGGCACCACGCCCTATCTGCAGGACAACTCCTTCCTGATCATTGGCGAGCGGCTGAATGCCAGCGGTTCCAAAAAGGTGCGTGAACTCCTCGCCCAGGAGGACTGGGACGGCCTGGTGGCCGTGGCCCGGGGCCAGGTGAAAGAGAACGCCCACGTGCTCGATGTCAACGTCGACTACGTCGGCCGCGATGGCGAGCGCGACATGCACGAACTGGTGAGCCGTCTGGTCACCAACGTGAACCTGCCACTGATGCTCGACTCCACCGAGTGGCAGAAAATGGAGGCGGGCCTCAAAGTGGCCGGCGGCAAGTGCCTGCTGAACTCCACCAACTACGAAGACGGCGACGAGCGCTTCTTCAAGGTGCTGGAACTGGCCAAGGCCTATGGCGCCGGGGTGGTGGTGGGCACCATCGATGAAGACGGCATGGCCCGTACGGCGGACCGCAAGTTCGCCATTGCCCAGCGGGCCTATCGCGATGCCCTCGAATACGGCCTGCCGGCCCACGAGATCTTTTACGACCCCCTCGCGCTGCCCATCTCCACCGGCATCGAGGAAGATCGCCTCAACGGCGCGGCCACGGTGGAGGCGATTCAACGCATCCGCACGGATCTGCCGGGTGTGCATGTGGTGCTGGGCGTCAGCAACGTGAGCTTCGGCCTCTCACCGGCCGCCCGGATCGTGCTGAATTCGGTATTCCTGCACGACTGCTGCCAGGCCGGCATGGATGCAGCGATCGTGAGTCCCGCCAAGATTCTGCCCCTGGTCAAGATCAGCGAGGAGCACCAGCAGGTCTGCCGCGACCTGATCTACGACCGCCGCCGTTTCGAGAACGGCGTATGTGTTTACGACCCCCTCACCGAACTCACCAAGCTGTTCGAAGGGGTGAGTGCCAAGGAGGCCCGTGCCTCAGGCCCGTCGCTCGCCGATCTGCCTGTGGAGGAGCGCCTCAAGCAGCACATCATCGACGGCGAGCGCATCGGTCTGGAAGAGGCCCTCAAGATTGGCCTGGAGCAGTATCAACCGCTGGAGATCATCAACACCTTCCTGCTGGATGGCATGAAGGTGGTGGGCGAACTGTTCGGCTCCGGCCAAATGCAGCTGCCCTTCGTGCTGCAGAGCGCCGAAACGATGAAGTCAGCGGTGGCCTTCCTCGAGCCGCTGATGGACAAGCTCGAGGGTGCTGATGGCAGTCAGCAACAGCGCTCTGCCAAGGCCAAGTTCCTGATTGCCACGGTGAAGGGCGATGTGCACGACATCGGCAAGAACCTTGTGGACATCATCCTCACCAACAACGGCTACGAGGTGATCAACCTCGGCATCAAGCAGCCTGTGGAGGCCATCATCGAGGCCCAGAAACTGCACCAGGCTGATTGCATCGCCATGAGCGGCCTGCTGGTGAAGTCCACCGCCTTCATGAAGGACAACCTCGCCGCCTTCAATGAGGCTGGCATTGATGTTCCGGTGATCCTCGGCGGTGCCGCGCTCACGCCCCGTTTCGTCAACAAGGACTGCCGCGAGGTGTACAGGGGCCAGGTGATCTACGGCCGTGATGCCTTCGCCGACCTGCGCTTTATGGATGCCTATGTGACGGCCCGGGATGCGGGCCAATGGGATAACGCTGGCGGCTTTCTGGCCGGCGCCCCCGATGGCCTCGGGCTAGAGACCAGCCCCGTCCCCG
>JBIIQU010000266.1:0-2750 GCA_044341905.1 Vulcanococcus sp.
GGCCTGAAGCAGCCCCGCAGCATCCCCCCCCAGCAGCGCCAGCTGGGGGGGGTGAAGGCCTATGTGCTGGATGCCCAGGCAGCGCGGGAGTGGCGGGCCTCCCTGCGCGCAGCTCCCTGAGGCCCACGGCTCAAAACGAGATGCGCGGATCCAGCAAGGCCACCACCAGGTCCACCAGCACACTCACGGCCACCACCAGGGCGGCCACCACCACCACGATGCCCTGCACCACGGGATAGTCGCGCTGGCTGATGGCCTCCTGCAGCCGGAAGGCGATCCCGGGCCAGGAGTAGGTGACTTCGATCAGCAAGGCCCCGCCGATCAGGGACGCCACGGTGATGCCCGTGATCGTGAGCACCGGCAGCAGCGCATTGGGCAGCGCATGGCGCAGCACCACGCGCCGTTCGCTCAAGCCGCGGCTGCGGGCCGCTTCCACATAATCGGAATCCAGGGCTCGGCGCAGGTTGAGGCGCAGGGCATTGGCGAACACCCCACTCAGCAGCAGGCCCAGGGTGCTGGCCGGCAGCACCAGGTGGCGCAGGGCTCCCCAGAAGGGGGGGCCACCACCGGCCAGCAGGCTGTCGAGCAGATAGAAGCCGCTGCCACTCGGCGGCTCCAGGGTGGGGGGGAAGCGGCCCCCCACCGGCAGCCAGCCCAGCCACACCGCGAAGATCAGTTGCACCACCATGGCCGCCCAGAAGGGCGGCAGGGCATAGGTGCCGATGCCATAGAGGCGGCCACCGAGATCGAGCTTGCCCTCCGGCCGGGCGATGCCGCTGAAGCCCACCGCCAGGCCCACCACCGCGGCAATCAGCAGGGCCACCAGCCCCAGCTCCAGGCTGGCGGGCAGGCTGCGGCCGATCACCGCGGTGACGGGTTCCTGGTTGGTGAGCGACTCCCCCAACTGCCCCCGCAACAGATCGGCGAGGTAATGGCCGTATTGCACCAGCAGCGGCTGGTCCAGGCCCAGTTGCTGGCGCAGGGCGTCGCGGGCTTCCTGGGGCGCCCGGGTGCCCAGTAGGGCATCGATCGGATCGCCTGGGGCCACCCGTAGCAGCAGGAACACCAGGCTGGCGATTAGCCACAACATCACCGGCACCAGGGCCAGGCGGCTGGCCAGATAGGCCAGCAGATCCCTGCGCCGGCTCATGGCTGCGGCCTCCGCTGCAGGGCCTGCAGCACCAGCCGGCCGGAGCCATCAAACCGTGGGGGGGCCAGCCAGGGCTGGGCCCAGGCCCGTGGGGCCACCTGCCACACCGGGATGTAAGCGTTGCCCTGGGCTGCCCGCTGCTGGATGGTCTGCAGCACCTCCAGGCGTGCACGGCCGCTGAGGCCCTCGCTGGCCTGGAGCTGCCCTTGCAGGCCAGGGGCGCTCCAGAAACTGCCGAAGCTCACACTGCTGCCCTTGAGGCAGCTGTTGCCCTGGGCCCTCTCACAGGCCAGTAGCGGAGCCAGGTACACGTCGGCATCGGGATAGTCCCCCACCCAGTCGAGCAGGATCATCGGGAAGGCGCCCTTCTCCAGTTGCCGGTAGGCGGTGGTGGATTCCACCCCACTGATCTCCAGCTGCACACAGTCGCCCAGGTCGCGCTGCAACTGGGCCTGCCAGGTGAGGGCGAACAGGCGATCGGCGGGAACGTTGGAGCGGAATGTGAGCGGCAGGCTGAGCTGCCGGCCTTTGCAGTAGCCGGCCTGGCGGAACAGCGCCCTGGCCCGCTCGGGCTGGTAAGCGGGCCACGGCGGCGGGACGGCACCGGGCAGGGGTGGGGGCACCAGCGAGCGCAGGGGTGAGCGCATGTTGAAGCTCACCCGCTGGCTGATCAGTTCGCGGTTGAGGCTGTGGGCCACCGCCTCGCGCAGCCACGGATCGTTCAGCGGTGCCCGATCGCTCAGCAGGGTGAGGTAGCCGATCTCCACGGCCGGGCCTTGGCCCTCCACCAGCCGGCCGCGGCGGGCCCGCTCCGCCAGGGAACGCTGCTGGTCGCTCTCGAGCCCCTGGGATAGCAGCACGTCCACTTCCCCGCTGCTCAGGGCCCCGAACAGGGCCGTGGAGTTGCTCAGCGTCACCAGGTGGATGCCGCGGTTGCGGGGCGGTTCGCCCCAGTAGCCAGCAAACGGGGCCAGTTTCTGGTGCTGGGGCGTGTAGCCCGTGAGCTGATAGGGGCCCGTGCCCACGAAGCGGTTGGCCAGGGAGCGCTTGGCGTGGTTGCGGTAGGCCGCCGGTGACACCGGCGTGAGGTTGATGGAGCTCAGCAGCGCCGCCAGGGCGCTGTAGGGACGCTTGAGCTGGAGTTCGAGCTCGTAGGGGCCGCTGGCTCGCACGGTCTCAATGCGGTCGTCCAGCAGGTAGCCGAGTTTGCCCAGGGCGCGGAAGCGCTCCAGGTTGAACACCATGGCGGCGGCATCAAAGCGGGTGCCGTCGTGGAAGCGCACATCCCGGCGTAGGGGGATGCGGGCGATGCGGCCACTGGCGGAGAGCTTGGGCAGGGCCGTGGCCAGGCGTGGCAGGGTGCGGCCGCCGGGATCACTGGCGTAGAGGGGATCGCCAACGGCGCTCAGCAGCTGGGTGCCGGCGAAGGTGGTCACGTCCACCGGATCCACCGAGTCCAGGCTGCTCTTGTTGGCCACCACCAGCTCACCCTCTGGCTTGGGCGGCAGGCATCCGACCAGCGGCAGCATCAGGGCCGCAAACCCAAGACCGATGGCGTGGCGAGGTGCGGGGCGGATGGGGTCAGGCCTGGGCAGGCCAC
>JBIIQU010000267.1:0-2741 GCA_044341905.1 Vulcanococcus sp.
CTGGAGGCCGGCACGGCACGGCTGATGCACAAACCCGGCCAGGTGTTCTGCCGCATCCACGTGGACGACATCGTGGGCGCCCTGCTGCACTGCCTGAACCAGCCGGCGGCGCAGCGGCCCGCCCTGGCGAACGTGAGTGACGACGCCCCCTGCCCCTCCAGTGAAACCCTCGGCTACGCCGCCCATCTGCTGGGCTGCAAGCTGCCCCCCCTGCAGCAGTTCGCAGACACGGCCGCCAGCATGAGCCCCATGGCCCTGAGCTTCTGGGCCGATAACCGCCGCGTCAGCAACGCTCGGCTGTGCCAGGAACTCGGCTACCGGCTGCGCTTTCCGAGCTACAGGGAAGGGTTCCGGGCCTCCCTGGAGGAGGAGCGCGGTTCCAGACTGGTGGCACCGGGCTGAGCGCCAGGCTGGGCATCCGGATCCGGCACAAACGGCACCCCGACATCGTGCAGGAACCGGTCCCAGTGCAGCTCCACCCAACCCTTCTCCACACCGGTCACCAGCCCGAAGGCGAGTCCCGCAAGCAGCAACCAGCGCACCATGCCCGAACCGGCTCGAGATGCCAACGCTAGGCAGTGCCGCCTGGCCATTCCCCTCGGCGACCCTGCCGGTATCGGCGCCGAGGTGACCCTCAAGGCCCTAGCGGACTGGCCAGGGCACCAGCCCGCACCGCTGCTGGTGGGTTGCCGGCGCTGGCTGGAAGCCCAGTACCAGCAGCTGCGGGCCGTGACCCCTGGCCCCCTGGCCGATCCCGCCGAGCTGGACCTGCTGGACCTCCCCCTGCCCGACGCCGTGGCCCCCGGCCAAGCCAGCGCCGCCAGCGGTGAGGCCAGCTTCCGCTGGCTGAGCGCGGCCGTGGAGCTGGTGCTGCAGGGCCGCTGCCAGGCCCTCACCACCGCCCCGATCGCCAAGCACGCCTGGCATGCCGCCGGCCACCCCTATCCGGGCCAAACCGAGCGGCTGGCGGAACTGGCGGGCGCAGCGGAGGCCTCGATGCTGTTCACAGCACGCTCGCCCCAGAGCGGCTGGAGGCTCAACACTCTGCTGGCCACCACCCACATCCCCCTGGGGGCGGTGCCCGCAGCCCTCACGCCAGAGCGGATCAGCAGCAAGCTGGACACCCTGCTGGCCTTCTGCCAGCGGTTCCGCCAACGGCCGCGGCTGGCGGTGGCCGGGCTCAATCCCCATGCCGGCGAGCAGGGTCAACTGGGCCGCGAAGAACAGGACTGGCTGATCCCGGCCCTGGCCCAGTGGCAGCGGCTGCATCCCGAGGCCGAGCTGTTGGGTCCGCTACCGCCGGACACCTGCTGGCTGGAGGCGGGTCGGGCCTGGCACGGCGCCCTGGACCACCAGGCCGCCGACGGCACCCTGGCCCTCTATCACGACCAGGGCCTGATCCCCGTGAAGCTACTGGCCTTCGACCAGGCCGTGAACACCAGCCTGGGGCTGCCGTTCCTGCGCACCTCGCCAGACCACGGCACCGGCTTTGGCATCGCCGGCCAGGGCCAGGCCCGGGCCGACAGCATGCGGGCTGCCCTGGATACGGCGGCGGAGCTGGGTTAGCCGGGCTTAACGCGCATCAGCACCTGGCCGAACTCCACCGGGGTGCCGTTTTCCACCAGGATCTCCACCACCTCGCCGCTCACCTCGGCCTCCAGCTCGTTCATGAGCTTCATGGCCTCGAGGATGCAGACGGTTTGGCCGGCATTGATGCGGGCGCCCAGCTCCACGAACGAGGGTTCGCCTGGGGCGGGAGAGCGGTAGAAGGTGGCCACCATCGGGGCGGTGATCTCCACCAGATCGCTGCGAACCGCCGGAGCCGCCGGGGGGGCTGCGGAGGGGGCCACGGGGGCCGCTGGCGCGGGCAACACCGGGGCGGCCATGGCAGGAGCCGCGGCCTGCATCACCACCTGGGGCTGGGCTGCCGGCAGGTTGCGGCGCAGCTCCAGACGAAAATCGTCGCCCTCGAGCTTCAGTTCCTGGATGTCGCTCTCACCCAACAGGGTGATGAGCTCGCGCAGTTGGGTGTGGTCGAGCTGCATGGCGATCAGTTCTCGCGTCCGAGGTAGCTATCGGTGCGGGTGTCGATCTTGATCTTCTCGCCGATGGAGAGGAACAGGGGCACCATCACCTGGGCACCGGTCTCGACGATGGCGGGCTTGGTGCCGCCGGTGGCGGTATCGCCCTTCACACCGGGATCAGTCTGGGTGATTTCCAGCACCACGGAGTTGGGGAGCTCCACCTCGAGGGGTTTGCCGTTCCAATAGACGACGCTCACCTCCATGCCTTCCTTGAGGTATTTGCGGGTGTCGCCGATCTGCTTGGCGGTGAGGCGGGTCTCCTCGTAGGAGGCCATGTCCATGAACACGTAGTCGTCGCCCTCCATGTAGGTGTGCTGGAGGGTGGCCTTCTCCAGCACCGCCTGGGGCATGGTCTCGCCGGCCCGGAAGGTCTTCTCCACAACGTTGCCGCTCTGCACCGCCTTGAGCTTGGTGCGCACGAAAGCCGAACCCTTGCCGGGCTTCACGTGCAGGAATTCCACGACGCGCCACACCTGGCCGTCCAACTCAATCGTGGTGCCGGTACGAAAATCGTTGCTCGAGATCATTCCGGCAGAACGGTTCAGGCCGGATTGTACGGCTGTGGCAGAGTCCAGGCAGAGACAAGGCTGCAGCATGGATCTCAAGCGCTGGCCCCCCTTCCGCTGGCTGCTGGCCCTGCTGGTGGCTGTGGGACTC
>JBIIQU010000268.1:0-2733 GCA_044341905.1 Vulcanococcus sp.
GCCTGGCGACCATCTTCGATGGGTTCAATCACTGGTTCCAGCGCCTTGAGCACGCCTACGCCAATGTCCTGAAGGTGCTGATTCAGCGACGCCGCCTGATCCTGATGGGTCTTGCCAGCGGCATCGTGGTGACGGCGATCGCATTCAATGCCCTGCCATCCGCCTTCATTCCCGAAGAGGATCAGGGTTATGGCCTCGGCATCTTCCAGCTCCAGAACGGCGCTTCCCTCTCCCAGACCCAGCAGGTGGGCGCTCAGATTGCCAAAGTTCTAAGTGAAGAGAAGGACATTGTTGCCGGAAGCGTGATCTCGGGAGCTGGCTTCAACGGTAACAGCCCTGATCAGGGCCTCTTCTTCTACGGCTTTAAGCCCCTTGAAGAGCGCTCCGGCAGCGAGAACAAGGCCCCGGCGATCGTGGATCGTCTCAATGAGAAGCTCTCCAAATTGGATTCCGGGGTCGTGAGGGCTGCGCAGCCGCCAGCAATTCCCGGTTTTTCAGCTCAAGGTGGCTTCTACTTCCAGTTCAACGATCTGAGCAACGGTGCGTACACCTTCCCCGAGCTCAATGCCATGGCCCAGCAGCTGATTGCAACCGGCACGGAGAGTGGTGAATTCTCAGCGCTCTACTCCCAGTTTGTGCCCAGCGCGCCGGCCTTCGGCCTGAAGATTGATCGCTCCATTCTTGGCACGCTGAATGTGGACTTCCAGCAGGCGATGCAGACCATCGCCGTGCTGGCAGGCGGCAACTACTCCGGCCTCACCTATGAGAGCGGTCAGGTGCGCAACATCTATGTGCAGTCGCAACCTGATGAGCGGAGCAGCCTTGAGGATGTGCTCAGCTACTACGTCCGCAACCGAGACGGAAAGATGGTTCAGGTGTCTGAGTTTGCCTCGGCGGATCTCACCAGCGCGCCACCAGTGATCAGCCACTACAACCTCTATCGCACCATTTTGGTTCAGGGTGTTGAAGCGATTGGCAAGAGCTCCGGTCAGGCACTCACCGCCATTCAGCAGATCTTCAACAGCCTCAACTTGAACAACATCGGCTACGCCTTTACTGGTATTGCTGCGTTGCAGTTGTCAGCCGGCAGTGCCAGCGTTCTGGTGTTCGCACTCGGGATCCTGATCGTCTATCTCGTGCTATCAGCTCAGTACGAGAGCTATGTCACCCCCGTGGTGATCTTGATGACGGTGCCACTGGCCATGCTCGGTGCGCTGGTGTTCCTGTCGGTCCGCTCGATTGATCTGAACATCTATGCCCAGGTGGGTCTGGTGACCCTGATCGGCCTGGCGGCCAAGAACGGCATCTTGATTGTGGAGGTGGCCGAGCAACATCTTGAGGAGGGGATGAGCGTGCCGGATGCCGCCATGGCGGCGGCCCAGTCCAGGATGCGCCCCATCCTGATGACGGCCATCGCCTCCCTAGCAGGCTTCCTGCCCCTAGTGGTGGCCACCACCGCTGGTGCCAACAGTCAGCAGTCGCTCGGCACCGTGATCTTCGGTGGCCTTCTGGTCGCCACGGTGCTCTCACTGGGAGTGGTTCCTCCCTTCTACGTGGCGATCAAATACCTCGAGGAGCGCTGGTTTGGTGAGGGTGGAGGCAGGGGTGGTGATTCCACGGCCGCTGCTGTTCCCGCCATGCCCGGTCAGGATTGATGGCTGAAGATCCACGTCAGCCAAGGCCCCGGGGTTTCGGCCTATTTGCCCGGATTGTCTACGTCCATCAGGCTCTCTGCTTGGCCTTCTTTGTGGCAGGGCTGCGGGTTTTTCCGGAGCGTGGCATCGATGCTCTGGTCCTCCCGCATCTCATGGGAATCGCGATTTCGATGGCGGTTCTGGTGGCCATGTTTGGCGTTGCTACCAGAAAGTCGCTCAGGGCCCTGTCCTGGCTTCGGGTGATCTTGTGGATCGAGGTTGTTAAGATCTTTGTGATTCAACTGTGGTTGCTTGCCAAAGGAAATATTGAATTGGCCTCCTATGTTCATGCCATGTTGGTCAACGAGCTGATCGCGATCCCCTTGGCTGTGTACTGGTCGCGATCAGTACACTCGAAGTATTTGGCTTCGTTCAATCACTCAGCTCGTGCTTCTGTGGCTTAAGCCCTTGGGTGCCGCCGAAGGTTTTGGCGGGCCGAGTTGGCTGAAGCCTTCTCGGCCGCCTGGGTGGTGATCAGGTGATCACTGTCGGCTTGTCCATCCCCGTGCGGGATTTGATTTCCGCCAGTGCATCGATGGCGGTGATCAGGTCTGCCAGGGCTTCCTGGGGATCCTGCTGCAGGTTGCCGCTGGGGGGCACGTAGCTCTCGAGGTAAACCCGCAGGGTCGCGCCCTGGGTGCCGGTGCCGGAGAGGCGCAGCACCACGCGGCTGCCGTCGTTGAGCAGCAGGCGCAGGCCCTGGCTGCTGGTGAGCGAGCCGTCCACCGGGTCGGTATAGGCGAAGTCGTCGGCGGTGGCGATGGTGCGGCCGGCGAAGCTCTCGCCAACCAGGCTGGGCAGCATGCCCTTCACCCGGTCGTAGAGGCCCTGGGCGGCCTCGCTGGCAACCGCCTCGTAGTCGTGGCGGGAGTAGTAGTGGCGGCCGAAACGGCTCCAGTGGTCGGCCATGATGGCGGCCACCGAGGTGCGCTTGCGGGCCAGGATCTGCAGCCAGAACAGCACCGCCCAGAGGCCATCTTTTTCGCGGATGTGATCACTGCCTGTGCCGAAGCTCTCCTCGCCACAGAGGGTGATCCGG
>JBIIQU010000269.1:0-2720 GCA_044341905.1 Vulcanococcus sp.
AGCTTGCGCACATCGAATGCGGCAGTGGTTTCAATGTGGCGCGCGGGCTCTGGGGCAGGCAGGGGCGCCATGGGCGGCGAATCGGATCGTTGACCCTCAGCATCGCGCGGAGATGGCGGCCAGTGCCCGTCTTGGCGGAACCTCGGTGCTGCCAGCAGTTCTGACCTGGCCGGCCTGAGATCCTCTCCCGTTCTGGCGTGTGCGCCATGTGGTCACACTTGTGACCTCATGGCTAACAGTCTGAACAAGACAGTCCTGTTGGCCCATGGATGCACCAGCCCAGGTGAGCCTGCGGGATGCCAAGGCCCAGCTCTCGCGCTGGGCGGATGCGGCGCACCAGGGTGAAACCATCGTGATCACCAAACACGGGCGGCCATGGGCGCGGTTGGTGCCCTTGGAGGCTGGCTTGGTATCGCGGCGGCGGCCTGGGCGGTTGCTTCAGGAGGGCATGGGGGTGGATCCCTACGGCCTGGTGCCCGGGGCACGGTTTAGCCGGCCATGCCCCATCCCCCAAGCATGAGCAAGGCGCCCATGGCCTCGGGCTTTCTGCTCGACACCCATGCCTTGCAGTGGTGGTGGTGTTCGCCCAGGTTGCTATCGGAGCCGGTGCAGGAGGTGTTGCGCGATCCCGCCCAGCGGGTGGTGGTGAGTGGCGCCAGTTGGTTTGAGTTGGCAGCGGCCTACAGGGCGGGCCAGTTGCCGGGTTTGGAGATGGCTCTGGCGCGCTTCCCCCAGTTGCTGGAGGCGGATGGCCTTGAGTACCTGCCGGTGTGGCCCAACCACCTGCAGCGGGCTGGCAGGGCTGCCCACTCCCAGGTGGATCCATGGGATGCGCTGTTGGTGGCCCAGGCTGAGCTGGAGAACCTGCAACTGATCAGCGTGGATTCAGGCCTGGCTCTGCTGGGGGCTCGGCTGTTCTGGTGAGCGCCTCGGCCTGCAGCGGCTCGGGCCAGCCGGTTCGACCGGCGAGCGCCACCACCGCTGGCGGCCCCGGAACCTCCCCCAGCGCCGCCAGAGGTGCCAGAACAAAGTCCCGCTCGTGCCAGAGGGGATGCGGCAGGTGCAACCGCGGGGTGTGGCAGCGCAGAGCACCCCACCAGAGCAGATCGAGATCGAGGCTGCGGGGTGCCCAGCGTTCGTGGCGCTCCCGTCCAAATTGCTGCTCCAGCGCCTGCAAGTGCTCCAGCAGGGCCTCTGCAGCAGCCTCAGCCCCCCTTGGGGGAGTGAGGCCATCCACCAGCACAACGGCGTTCACATAGTTGGGTTGGCCGGGGGGGCCACCCACGGGTTCGGTTTCAAACAGCGGCGACCAGCGGAAACCAACCGACTCCGCCGGGGGCAGCAGGCTCTGGCTCCAACGCTGCACGCAGACCTCGACCAGCGGCCGCACGGCGATCAGGCTGGCCAGCGGACTGCCACCTGGGCCGGGCAGGTTGGCGCCGAGGGCGATGGCCAGGCTCGGCGGGGCGCTGCCGCCGGTCTGATCAGCGAGACTGGCAACCACGTGAATCGGACCCGGGCCTCTCCATGGTTGCAAGCGGATCGACGCCCAGCGCCACCGCCACCAGCAGCGATATCGCGTCCAGAGCTTTCCCCCTGGCGGCGATCACCGGCCATGGGACCCTCAAGCTTGCGCTGCTGCTCGCCGCCGTCGACCCAGGCCTGGGTGGCGTGGTGATCGCCGGCGGCCGTGGCACCGGCAAATCGGTGCTGGCGCGGGGGCTGCATGCCCTGTTGCCGCCCATCGATGTGCTCGATCTGGGCAACAGCCCCAGCACCAGCCTCAACCAGGATCCCCGCAGCCCGGAAGACTGGGACGACACCACCCGTAGCCGCCTCACCGAGCTGGGGGCCGACCCCACGGGCAGCGATGCCAGCGCCCTGCTCCCCACCCGGGTGATTCCGGCCCCCTTCGTGCAGGTGCCCCTGGGCATCACCGAAGACCGGCTGGTGGGCTCGGTGGACGTGACCGCCTCCCTGGCCAGCGGCCAGGCGGTGTTCCAACCCGGCCTGCTGGCGGAAGCCCACCGGGGCGTGCTCTATGTGGACGAGCTCAACCTGCTGGACGACAACGTCACCAACCTGCTGCTGGCGGCGGTGGGCTCCGGTGAAAACCGCGTGGAGCGGGAGGGCCTGAGCCTCAGCCACCCCTGCCGCTGCCTGCTGATCGCCACCTACAACCCCGAGGAGGGGGCCGTGCGCGATCACCTGCTGGATCGCTTCGCCATTGCCCTGAGCGCCAACCAGGTGCTCGAGCTGGATCAGCGGGTGGAGATCGCCCGCTCGGCCATGACCCAGGCCGAATCCAGCGAGCAGTTCCGCCAAACCTGGCAGGAGGACACGGATGCCCTGGCCACCCAGCTGCTGCTGGCGCGCCAGTGGCTGCCGGATGTGCAGATCGCGCGGGAGCAGATCGCCTATCTGGTGAACGAGGCCCTGCGCGGTGGCGTGGAAGGGCACCGCTCCGAGCTCTATGCCGTGCGGGTGGCCCGCGCCCATGCGGCCCTCAGTGGCCGCGATCGGGTGGACGCCGACGACCTCCAGGTGGCCGTGCGCCTGGTGATCGCCCCGCGGGCCCTGCAGCTGCCGCCGCCGGATCCCGACCAGCCGATGGAACCACCGCCGCCGCCACCGCCCCAGGGGGAGCAGCCGCCGGAGGAACCCGAGGCACCAGACAACGAGCAGGAGCCCGACGAACCGGACGACCAGGACAACAACGA